>JACATA010000028.1 GCA_013390375.1 Marine Group I thaumarchaeote | reverse complement strand
CCTTTTCGTGCGTGAAAAATCGGTACTAGAACTAGTTCCAGTTCTTTTCTTTATACTGTCAAATGAGGCGTTTTTACTGTGAATGATCAAAGAGTTTGCAAAGTCGATTAGAAAAGAATCGAGTTAAAAGTTATCTCTGATATAGACATCTACTTGTTTCATTGTCATTTTATCATCCATAATATCATGAATAAGACCCACATATCTTGAATATGCCATTAAACCCTCTATGTTGAGAGATAATGTTTTCCTAATAGCTTCAACTTTTTCCTTATCGTTCATAAAAAATAGAAAGATCAGGAAGTACAAAAGTCTGAGTGCTTCATACAGCCACCGTCTCATCATAAGTCAGAGCAAATCGTCTAAATCATCAGCACTGTACAAGAAAAACGCTCTATAATCAATATAAAGACGTAAGCTAAAAGGCTTAATCTAAACTTGTAAGCTTAATTATGATACCAAAAGTAATTTTTAAGATAATGTATGGCAGAACAAAATTATGATTGGGATAATCCGATAATAATAGACCTTGATCCTTGCTTTGACTGGGAGTGTTAGATAATTAAAAATGAGTGTTCATGAAGAAAGATTAGCAGGGAGAAATCAAAAAAATCTTAGAAGAATGAAATTCACTTGTTTAATTTGTAAGGAAAAATTCGATAATGTCTTATCTTTACGAAAACATATGAAATCTCATCTTAATAATTAAAATGAGTTTTCAGCGATGACTAAATCATATAAGATAAACACAAGGGAATTTTTCAATATTTAACAAAAAATCTAGAAAAAATAGTAGTGAGTGAGGGAATGTACTGCTTCGGAGTACGCCTCACTCGTTGCTATTTTCGTCTTAAGCAAAAATAGACTTGGCGTTATATCGCCATTATCATTATTCCGATATCATGATTTTAGTCTTGTGAAATCTCGAAAAACGCTCTATAATCAATATAAACATGTAAGCTAAAAGGCTATTACTATTTTATTCAGTCAGATAGTAATGTAGTTCTGTATAGCAATCTGTACAATAATCCTGCTCACCCGTATGCTCACAATTATACACTTTTGGAACTTTGTTTTTGCATTTTGTACAAACCGGCATGTCAACTAGGATTTTTTTATCTTTAGTACGCCAAGACCCATTTGAATTCCGCCGACCACCAGTAATGGAACATTCTCCATGAATGGATTTCTAGCTGTTTCTTGTGATTCAGAAAGATCAGCCATCCCGATTACTGTAACGCCACCAATTATGATTAGGATGCCCGTAACTAGTATCATTCCACCAAGCCCCTTGGATGAATCATTTCGTGAAATAAAATATGCAATTAATGGCAAAACCATTGCTGGACCACCAAGACCAAGCCCTCTTGTCATGTGGTCCATATCTAGAAAGCCCTGCTTGTCAGGATTGTCCATCCCGACAGCTGCATCTGCACCATAAATTACAAGTAACGCAATTGAAATACCAGTGATTACTAATGCTGCAGCTTTTGCCATGATTAGCTCAAAGTTTCAGAATTAATAAACTAATCTAGTTGATTGATTGAAATTGAGTTTTTTATCTCGTCAGCCATTTCGAGCAACTCAGATACATCCTTGGAGTCACTCTGGTCTACAACGTTAAAGTGACCAAGCTTGCGCTGCGGCTTTGAGACATCTTTTCTATACATCTTCAGATAAACGCCGTCCTTTTCTAGCTGAACTGGCTTGTACTTTCCCTCAAATCCATCCGGTCCTAAAATATTGCACATGACAGTTTTGTGAACCAGGTCTGTGCTTCCAAGCTCCAACCCAAGTATTGCACGAAGGTGTTGTTCAAACTGTGATGTCTTGCATGACTGTAACGTATGATGTCCAGAGTTATGCACTCTAGGCGCTATCTCGTTGATGAGAATCTTATCATCTTGATCAATAAACATCTCAATTCCAAAAACGCCGGCACCTTTCAAAACCTCCATCGTCTTTTTTGCAATCTTGCCTGCATCCTTTATCACATTATCGGATACGCGCGCAGGCGCAATTGTCATCTTCAAAATGTTGTTCTCGTGAATGTTTTCCACCAGAGGATATGTGGCAATATCGCCCTTTGTGTTTCTGGCTGCTATCACAGAAACTTCCATCTTAAAATTGACAAACTTTTCAACCATCAAGCTTTTTCCGTCAAAGTATTGGTATGCCTTTTCAACCTCATCTGGTGAAGTAATCTTGAAATTTCCCCTACCGTCATATGCGTCTCTTCTTGATTTTAGTAGAACTGGAAGTCCAAGCTCATTAATTTTTTCACGCAGATTATCCAAGTTTGTAATCTCATAAAATTGTGAAATAGGAAGTTCATTTTCTGAAAGAAATGTTTTTTGTGAAAGCTTGTCCTGGATTATGCTCAGGGTGGATGGTGACGGTTCAATCTCTGCCTTTAGCTTGCTTAGCACGTCTGTATTTCCAGATTCAATCTCGTATGTGATGATGTCAGACTGTTCTGCAAGTTTTAGAATTGCAAGTTCGTCCTTAAAGTCGCCAACAATTTGTTTTGCGCCAGCCTGTGCAGCTGGACAGTTCTCTGTTGGATCAAGCACAATAATTTCTGATATGTGCTCACTCAGATTTTTGGCAGCCTCTGTTATCATCATGCCAAGCTGACCTCCTCCTATGACTCCAAGCCTTTTTTTCATAATCACCTTACAGATAAACTAGATAAAAATCAGTGTTCGTTACATTAAAAACATCTTCAGGTCTATGAATATTATGAAAAAGCCACTTATCGGAATTATAATGGGTTCCAGTTCTGACAGCAGAATAATGCATGGTGCGGCTGAAATTCTTGATGAGTTTGGCGTTCCACATGAGGATCAAATAATCTCGGCGCATAGAACTCCAACAAGATTAGAAGAATATGCAAAACATGCAGAAAAAAATGGATTCAAAGTCATTATAGCTGGTGCTGGGGGCGCGGCACACCTTCCCGGAATGATTGCATCACATACTGTTCTGCCGGTGATTGGAGTTCCAATATTGGTTTACAATGACAAGCAACAGAAAAAATCTGCATTTGGCGGTCTTGATTCGTTGCTGTCAATCTCTGAGATGCCGTCTGGTTCTCCAGTGGTCACTGTGGGTGTAAACAAGGCAATAAATGCTGGAATTTATGCCCTGAAAATCCTAGCTAACGAGTCCAGCAACATCAGAAAGATGCTTAAATCTCACAAGGAAAAGCAACACAAATCGGTTCTCAAGGAATCCCAGGATCTTAAGAGAATGGGTCTGAAAAAGTTTGTCAAGAAAAAATTCAAGTAAGTACCTTAAAATCTATGTTTTTCTCTTTCAAATGTTGTATTAGTTTGTCCATATGTTTTTGATCTTCTGTTTCTAAGCTTAATGTTACACCAGTTGTTCCAGCACGCACGTTTGAGCTTAGTCTGTCATGAACAACTTCTACAATGTTTGCACTAAGTAATGCAAGTTCGTCAACAACTTCTTTCAGTGCTCCTGGCTTGTCCTTAAGCAAAATGAAAATCTTCACCATTCTGCCCATTGTTGCAAGACCTTTTGCAACTATTTGGCCAAGCAAGTACATGTCTATATTGCCGCCACACAATATTGGAACAACTTTTTTCCCAGGTGATGGTTTTTTGCTTACTAAATATGCAAGTCCAGCTGCACCAGCGGGTTCAACCACCGACTTTGATCTTTCCATTAAAAGGAACATAGTTTTGATAATTTCTTCATCATCAACAAGCACAATTTCATCAATCTTATCTTTGATAATCTCAAATGTATGCTTTCCAGGTGTTCTTACTGAGATACCATCTGCAATAGTAAATCCACCACCAATAGTTTCTATCTTACCAGAATCCAACGAATTCTTCATTGAAGGAAATGATTTTGATTCTACACCAATAATTTTTACATTTGGATTTTTATCTTTCACAGCTGTCAAAACACCTGCTGCTAATCCGCCACCGCCTATTGGAACGTAAATCTCGTCAACATCAGGAAGCTGTTCAATTATTTCTAAGCCTATCACACCTTGCGCAGCTATAATTTGTGGGTCATCAAATGCATGAACGATCGTCGCACCTGTTTTCATAGCAATATTTTGTGCCTCTACCCATGACTCGTCATAATTTTTTCCTTCTAAAATTACTGTTGCGCCATATCCCCTTGTAGCAGCAACTTTTGCTGGGGAAGCATTTTTTGGCATAACTATAGTACAATTGATCTTTTCTATCATTGATGCAAATGCAACACCTTGTGCATGATTACCCGCAGAAGCAGCTACAACACCATTTTTTCTTTCTTCTTCAGATAATGTTTTAATTTTATAATATGCTCCGCGCAGTTTGAATGATCCTGTTTTTTGTTCAAACTCATTTTTTAAGTAAACGGTTGAACCTGTAAGCTGAGTAAATGTATCTGAAAAGGTAAGAGATGTTTTTCTGATCACATTATCTTGTATTTTTTGTGCATTTACAATATCATCATATGTAACGCTCATGTAATTCCTATTTTTTTGATTTAATTGGTTATTTGTAGCTATAGCATTCTATTCCAAATTAATAGATTTGATAGGTTCAAAAATAACTAATATCTCATTATATTATAAACGAGACACTTTCTAAGACTATAATTATGTTGAAGACCGATTAGGTAATAGCTTCCAGAACTTGATCAATCAAAGCGCTGATTTTTTCTTTTGTACTACTTGAAACTTGATTAGAATCAAACACACCACTTTTTTGACCATTTTCAATCATTTCAATGTCTATATTACATACACAGCCTTCCTCGCCTGTCACAAGTCTTGCTTCATCAATAAGTACAGGCTCCATTTGATATGTTTCAAGAAGCAAGTCATCCAATGCTTTTAAGAGACCTTCTTTACGCTGGTTGATTTTTTGTAAATCACCGTCAGTCTGTAATTCAATTTCACTCATTATTTTTTCTCTAATTTTATCATCACTATAGAAAATTTCAAAAAGATTCTGGGTATCCAGATCCTTGTATCCTTCAGCTTTTAATTTTTCAAGTATTACATGATCACTTTTTTCAGTAAGTTCACCTTCTTGTTTTTTTGTCATGTCCATAAAATCTGACAATTCTTTTTGCTTTTTCATGACTTCATAGTTTGGCTGATAAAATAATACAACATGGTATTGTATAGAAAGATGCAATGAAATTTTACAGTCATCAGCATTAGTATTTAATTTGATAAAATTTCTTCTAATACCCTCATCATTAGTGCTTGAAATACCTTCCAACGTCCAGGCCTGTAATCCATTAGCAAATCTATTGTAAATCTGATTGATTTTCTCTACTTCAAAAGTTTCCTGTTTTTTTACAGTACCCTCCTGCATCATAACATCTACCAAATGTTTTTTTGCAATTTCCTTGATTTTTTCATGAAAAATGCTTTGAATCTGACTATTTTTTTCATTGAGTTTAATCAAAAACTCGTCGTCCGTTTTACTCCCTAATCTCATGCGATATCGTAAAATCTATTACATAAAATCTATTCAAACCGTAAACTTCTCAGGACATTCAACATGTTCGTAATGATGCTCTGTAAATTCATCTTCAATAACATACATCACAAGTTTATGCAATTCCATTGGATGTATATCTTTTTTACATTTTAGACATTTCTTTTTTTGTCCCTGAATCATTTTTTTTAAAAAACATATGATCGCTATAAGGATCAGCGATCAACTCTAATTGATAAGAACTCAACTCTTGTCTTTACCTCATGCTATATCTTCTACGTGTACTAAAGAACAAATATGCCAACATATTCTGAAAAACATGGATTATTTCACGGCAAAAAGACTTTTCGACATGTATGGTATTACAACAGATTTTTCTGCTTTGGCACCTGATTCAATTCGTTATCCACCAAATGCAAGCATCCCAAAGGGTTTAGTAAATACACCCAAACTAAAAGAAAAGATGTCTGTTGATAATGCTGCATTAACTCCTAAACTAGAAAATTTTGTACAAATGTATCAACAGATGGCAGCAGGTCTTCTAAATATATCTCTGGATAAATTAATTCCCCCTGGACATCCAATGTATTCAAAAGAAAATTCTGTTATACTACTAAAAGAAGAAAAGGAAAAAATTCTTAAAGAAAATTTAGAATTAAAAAAGAAATTAGAAAATAAAAAATAATAATTTAAACTACAAAGACATGAAAACATCAAAAAAGAGATTATCATTATTTACACGAATTCTATCATACATAATTTTCACACCAAATTCTAAATTCTAATCGTCGTAATCGCCAAGGCGATAATGAACCATTTTCTCTTTAAATTAGTGTAAATAATTTGTCTTTAACTACAAAAAAAATTCTACGCAGGAGTAAATCCTATGTAACCGCCTGATTGTATATTTTTTTCAGCAGTAAAGATTGGTTCAAACAACGAAATCATGTAACCATCAGGATCGAGTATAATTGCATTTATTCCAGCTTCACGTTCCTGAATATCTCTATGCACTTTGATATTTTTTGATTTTAACTCTTCAACAGCAGAAGCAACATCTCCTACCAGAAGACCAATCAGAACACCGTTATCCACTGATGTACCTAAATGTGGTGATGATTCATCAGCAGGATGAAGACTAAGTAACGCACCGCCTTGTCCCAGATCAACCCAGTTTTCCCTCCTATTTTTTATTGGCATGCCTAAAATTTTATTGTAAAATTCAACTGATTTATCCAGATCCTTTACTGCCAATATAACATTACCAACTTTTTTAACATTCATAAATCATCTAACAACCCCTACTGTAAATTCTTTATTACTGTACCTCCACCATAGTTTCCGTTCTTACTACCCCATTTATTTTTTGAATCTTAGTAGCAACATCTTTAATTTGGGCCAAGCTTTCAACCTGAATCACTGCTACTGCGTCAAACTGTCCACTAACTGGAAAAGATTCGTATACTAAATTTACTCGCTTCAATCTTGCTGCGATTAGTTTTTTAGGCGATTTTACTAATACGATTGCTTTTACCAACCAAGATCAACCTCCATTTCCATTAGGGTTTCGGTTGCAACTATATCACCAATCTTTTTAAAATCCATAACAGTGGTGTTAATATCGTTAATAGAACCATGCATAAGAACACAAACATCTGCTCTGCCAGTTACTGGTAATACCTCTTTTGCTATCTTACGTTTTTTTGAAAGCAGTTCTATCACTTTATCAATTGTACCAGGCTTAATCATGATCAAACTTAGTGCTCGCATATTTCATATTGCATCTTAAAACGAATAAAGATTTAGTTTAGTCAGAAGTCTCTTGAGAACGGGCTTCTTCCAAATATGCTTTACGTTCTTCCAATTCCTTTTCCGCATCTATTTTCATATCATCATCTATTAGTACAATACCTGTATCATCTGACAGATCAGCTGATTTTTTTGTTCTTTTCTTGGTTGATTTTTTTCCAGTCTTCTTAGATTTTGACTTTTCTGCTTTAGCCTTTTTAGCTTTCATAAGAAATTCAGAAAATAATATGATATCTTGTATTAAAATATTATGATTTTTCATTATATTAACAAAAATTGGTGCCAGGGGCGGGACTTGAACGCGCGACAGCTCGGTCTTCAGCCGAGTGCTCTCCCAGGCTGAGCTACCCTGGCATATCGGCAATTCAAATTGTTACGAATTTAAGCTTGTCCTTTCAAAACAATAATGGCATAAATAAAATGATTGAAGATTTTTTTCAAAAAGTTTTGGAGTTAAAAAATATTCCAAGACAGGGCTGGAAAGAAAAACTTGGAATTAATAATCCAGAATCTGTTGCAGACCACAGTTATTCAACTTCAGTAATGTCAATGATTTTATCAGATTTGGAGGGATTAAACAGTGAAAAAATTATCAGGATGGCATTATTACATGATTTAGCTGAATCCGTTATTGGTGACATAACTCCAGATCATATTGCAAAAAATGAAAAAATCAGCAAAGAAGATCTTGCGATGAAACAAATTTTAAAAAACCTTCCAAGTAAAATTGCTGAACCATATTTTGAAACATGGAATGAATACCAAAAAAATTCTTCGCAGGAAGCCAGCTTAATACATGATGTTGATAAATTGGAAATGGCATTTCAAGCAAAATTTTACCAAGACAAAGGAATTTCAAAAGAAAAACTGCAAACTTTCTTCAATACTGCAAAGAAGGAAATTAAAAACAAAAATTTACGTAATATCCTTTCTAATTTTATAGAATAATATTTATCATATAATATCTAATTTATCATTATGGGTTTTTTCAACTTTCTTGGAAAAAAGAATAACGAACCAAAAAAGAAAAACAGTAATATTAAAAAACATGTAATGCAAGTTTTAAACCCAAAAATTGCTGCAGCCGATTACTACGCTTTACCAAAGAAAAAAAAGAGTAATCGTCATCCTAAGAAAAAATCAAATAATAAAAGGCGGTCTTGAGATGATATAGCATGCAGTATTTTATGGCTCTAAAAGCTGGACAGAAACGCGTCAGCGATGCAAGAGAGTATCTTAACAAGTTTGCAAATGGCAAGGCAATGCCTGCATTGGCGCTAAAGGACAACAAAACAAATGTCTGGGAACCCGTTGGCGAAGAAAATTTGTATGCAGTTGTAAATGGTGCATCTGGATTTGTCGTAACTGATGATGGTGGCTACATTCTTGTGTTATGTGATAAAAATGGCATTGCAAAGACGATTGTCCAAGGATTGTCTGATGAAGAAAAAACCAACATCATAGACTCGCTAAAATCAGATAACATTGAAGAATATAGTGGTGAGGTTAGCCTCCCAGTATAGCTGATAATCAAATTATTTTGTCGTAACGTTTTACTTACCAATAATTTAGGTGAACATATGAAGAAATTTTCATCCGAAATAGAACTG
>JACATA010000027.1 GCA_013390375.1 Marine Group I thaumarchaeote | reverse complement strand
TATAAGATTTGAATAGTAAGTAAGATTAATAGATAAAACATCAAATGAGCTAAATATGTTAAGATTTTTAATATTTTTGGTACTTTTAGTTGGTTCCTCTCTTTTTGTAACGGATGTATTTGCACTGGAAGTAGAATTCCAGAAGGAAAGCGATTGGATCATTGAATCGTTGGGATGGTTAACGCCTGAAAAGTTTCCCTTCCAAGAACAGATACAAATAATGATTGATGAATCGAGGCAGAAAAACAGAATATCTATTGGTATGCTAAGTACAAGCCCTAATGATATTAGATTTCCTGATTATATAGAGGCTATTAGTTCTAATCCAAAGATAGTTTCTTTTACACTTACCAATCAATTTGGTTGTGCTCCTGCTAAAATTGATAGAGCCTGTGTCATTATTGAAGTTGATAGGAAGGGATTGGGAGATAATATAATTGAAATCAGGAAAAATACACGTGAAATTACTGACAAAATTGTTAGTGAAGGTGTTATTCTTGGTGGAATTGAATTTGATTCAATTGTTCTTAAACCAAAAAGTAGTTTTGATACGGATGAAGAAATTCTTGTTTCTGAAGCAGTATATACAGTAAACAAACAACCAACGAATACTTTGTTTGCTGCATTGGCCCCCATGCTTGTCAGTAGTGACATTAGAACTGCTGGGGGATTTTATGATAACGCTGAAAAACTTTCAGAGCACTATTTTTCTGATTTTACTGTGTCACTAATACCTAATGAGGATAGCATGTTACGTACATTACACATTTCATTGGTTTGTTCAAATAAATTACCTGAATTACCAAGATGTGATCCTGAAGGAAATATTGATAAACAAATTGCACGTGGTAATATAAATCCGCTAGATTTCATCCAAGTTGAAAATATTAACCGATCTAAAATATTTGCAGATGAATTTTTACCTCTAAATTCAGTGATACGAGTACTGATATTTTCTGAACAAGATTTACAGGTTAAGAGTGTTAATTCTAATGTAATAGAAACATTGCAAAACCTTGGTGACGTACAAGAGAGTGGCTGGTTTTTTGCGTCAAAGTCAGGTAAAAAAATTGATGGGAGATATCTTTTTGGGTCAGAATCCTCAGTTAGCACAAATGATTTAGCTTTTTTAATTGGAGCTTACTCTGTGGATGATATTAAGATAAAAGAGGTTAAAGAGGGTGGAGGATGTCTCATCGCAACAGCAGCATTTGGTTCTGAATTAGCACCACAAGTCCAGTTCCTAAGGGAGATTCGTGACAATACAGTACTCCAAACAGAATCAGGTACTAGCTTTATGGCTGGATTCAACCAATTCTATTACTCATTCAGTCCAGCAATAGCTGATTATGAAAGGGAGAACCCAGCCTTCAAGGAAGCTGTGAAACTAACACTGACTCCACTATTATCATCTTTGACTTTGCTACAATATGCTGACATTGATTCCGAATCTGAGATGCTTGGATATGGAATCGGTGTCATATTGCTAAATATTGGAATGTATTTTGTTGCCCCAGCCGTTCTGATTATGAAGGTTAAGAAAAGAATTTAGTTAAAGGATTAAAACTGCAGCGGCAAAAACAGTTGTCCATTTACCGTCTTTATTTCCTTTCGCAGCTTGTGTGATGTTTTTTGTTTTGTATATTTGCCCAGATATATTCCATTGTTGACGTTTTTCATCCCAGCTCTTATCAATATCAAATGGAATTCCTAGAGAAGATGCCAACATTTGTGCCGCGATATCTTCTGCATAATCACCAGACTCCCTCTCATTTTTTCCAAATGCTTCATACTCAGAAAGATATCCATATTTTGATCTGTCTGTTGCTTGTGCGATGCCAACAGATGCAGAAATCAGTCTGTTGGGTTCATTAGTTTGATTTCTAGAATAAATTGAAAATAGGATTTGTCCTGGTTTTATCAGTTTTTGACCTTCCTTGCGAGGAACTAGCCTTGCATATGGTGGAAAAATGCTAGAGATTAACACGATATTGGTTCCAGCAATACCAGCTTGTCTAAGGGCAAATTCAAAACTTGTTAATTTATCATCTGCAACACCAATTCCTTTTGTAAGAAATAATTTCTTTGCGACTAGATCTAACAATTCAAATTTTTTTCAAGCATCTCTTGTAATTAAGATTTTCAGTCTAGTAATCAAATTAGAATCCAAACAGCAGGATTTTACTTCTTGTATTTTCTGCTATCGCGTGTATAGGGTTTTTGCGTGAACAAAAGAAATCCCATAAATCCGCCAAGGCATAGATTAACCACACCAAGAAGGGTGATCATTAATCCCTGCGCGCCGCTAGTTGCAAGAAATAATCCAGAAAAAATACCAAATCCGGCTGCCGCGAAAAACATAATGATCAAAACCTTAAGTTTTTTTGGAGGAATGTACTTCATCGAGATTTTTCATATTTTATGATTATTAAAGTGATTTGATATGATCTATAGTTTTGAGAACATTTTAAATCACCATAATCCTTGCGTACGTCATGCCAATGTAGCTCAGCCTGGCTAGAGCAGCTGATTTGTAATCAGCAGGTCGCGAGTCCAAATCTCGTCATTGGCTTTATCTAAATTTACAATCCCGTACGTATTGATAGTGACAAGCGTTTATTAGACGTAATCAAAGGTTGGAAACCATAAGGAAATATGACGAATTAGACTACGGTGTTCTTCGTCATGATTTAGATGAAGAAAATGACAAAATTTGAAAAATTAGGATTAGAAAAAAAACTATTGGATACACTAGATGAAGCTGGATTTACCACTCCGTTTCCAATACAGGAGCGTACAATTCCAGTTTTGCTAGAAGGAAGTGACGTAATTGGTCAAGCTCATACTGGAACTGGTAAGACCGCTGCATATGCACTTCCAATATTACAGAAGACAACTGCAAAACAAGGAATCCAGGGAATTATAATGGCACCTACAAGAGAACTCGCATTACAAATAACAGCTGAAATTAATAGATATGCAAAATATACTGGAATCAGAACTGTCACAATTTATGGCGGTCAAGGTATGGGAATACAACTTGATGCGCTAAGAAAAAAACCAGAGATCATAGTTGCTACTCCTGGTAGGCTAATTGACCACTTGAAAAGAGGTACTATAAAACTGAACAATGTAAAACATGTAGTATTAGACGAAGCTGATGTAATGCTTGATATGGGCTTTGTTGAAGACATACAATTTATTTTAGATCTGACACCAGAAGAAAGAGTCACATCGTTGTGGTCCGCTACCATGCCTCAGGAAATAATGCGATTAGCGGAAACCAACATGAATTCTCCGAAGAGAATTCTTGTTGATTCAGATGATCTAAGTGGTGCTGGAATAGATCAATCATTTCTGATTATAAAAGATAGAGAAAAAACAAAATTTTTGCTTGATTTTATAGGTGGTAATATTGGCCAGTGCATTGTATTTTGTTCAACAAAAATTAGAACGCGCGATGTTGCAAGAATGCTCCGCAAAGCTGGTAAGAATTCAGTGGCAATTGAAGGAGATATGTCTCAACATAAACGTGAAGAATCCATGCAAAGATTTAGGAAATCAAAAGTAGACATATTGGTTGCAACTGATGTCGCAGCGAGAGGAATAGATGTGCCACAAGTAGCTCTTGTAATCAATTACGATATTCCAAACCAAGATATGGTTTATTTTCACAGAATTGGTAGAACTGCAAGAGCAGGTGCCAAAGGCAGAGCAATTACACTAGTTTCATACTCATCAGTTGGGGAATGGAATGAAATCAAAAAACAGACAAAAGTTAAGATGACTGATCTTAACGAGAAACTTGGTGTTGAATTTAAGATTCCTGATCCGCTAAAACGACGAGCGATGCCAGGACGACATTTTAACCGTTCAAAAACTTCAGGGAGACGATTTACTGGTAGACACCAAAATGCCAGAGATCAAAATGCCAGAGATCAATATGATAAAAGAAAAAAGGTGCAGCATGTGACAACAAGAAGTTACTTTAGTAAAAAGAAACGCTGGTAAATTAATAAAACATGTGCGTTTGAAGACTTAAAACCTAGATTATGTAACTAGAAATGAAATAAAATAATGCATAAAGGATTTGTGTTGTTAAATTGTGATTTAGGTGCTGAGGAATTTATTGTCGAAGAACTTAGAAAAATTTCCCAAGTTTCACAGGCATACATCACATTTGGAGCATATGATATTATCGCTGAAATTAATGCAGACTCGCAAGAACATTTTGATGAGACTGTTTCTTTAAAGATAAGACGGTTAACACGGGTTGTGAGTACAATGACTCTTAATGTTATCAATTCTTAATGATTATATGAGTAATCATGAGAATAATTCTAGTTGGAAAAAATCGAGTATATTGGAACCGTGTATTTACTTGACCACAAGTATCCTGAACCATTATTGAATCACAGTATCAAAAAATTACAGCAACTTGGAATAAAAAAAGAGGATATAACAGTAACTGATTCTCCAGAAAATCCTAAGGTTGGAAATATTGTAGTTGAAGTTTTTCCATATCACATGGAAATAGCACGTGTAAGAACAATTAGAAATGATTCGTTTATCAGCGGTTCAATTACGACAGTTGAACTAAAGACAGATGCTGCTGGTAAATATATTGATTAATCTTGAAAAACAGACCTAAAAAAAAGAAACAGTCTACTATGTATGCTGCTATTTCAGTAGGAGTAATAATAGTTGCATTGTCGATATTTTTTGTTTATTCTAGTGATCAAGCAAAAGAGCGTGGCAAGGCTTTTGGTAAGGCAGTAGAATTTGTACAGGATGATTTAAGAAAGTTAACACACTCATTTGATTCAAAAGTCTCTATGTTCAAAAAGGGAGACATTAGCAAGGGGGAGTTTTTAGAATTTGCTGAAAAACATGAGCGTGAAATGGAAAAAATTATTTTCCGATATAATGATTTACAAATACCACAACCATTCGTCCCTGCTATAGAATTATTCAAATTATCAGCTGAGACACAGTTGGAGAGTGATAAATACATGATAGAGTGGGTCAGAACCGGCGATGATACGGCACACATTAGATCAGATTCTTTATTGCAACAATCATTTGAATACGAAATGGCTGCATTATCAAAATTTAAGTTAGCGCAGGGTCAGACAAACCCATAACTTATTTAATTATATCAAAGAAGATCTAGTGTTGAAAAAGTTAAGTCTATTTCTGATTTTGCTAGTATTTACAGTACCTAATGCTTTTGCTGAAGTCTATATCGATAATGACCATAAGTATCTTGGAGATGATGGCACAATCCACATAGTTGGAGAAATTATAAACGAATCAGACAAACCAATAAACCAAGTTAATGTCATTGCAATTTTTTATTCCGGTGACAGTAGTGTATATCAGACAAGTACTGAAAATTTAACCAGTATGATTATGCCAGGAATGAAAGGAGCCTTTGATTTAATGGTGACTGAAGATATTGGTCATGTTGATTACTATCTCTTAGATATTGATTTCAAAGTAACGCAACCAAAAGACCAGATGATTGAAATTACATCATCTGAATTTACACATGGTCCACTCGACAACATTGCCATACAGGGAACTGTTGCAAACAATGGTGACTTGACAGCTAACATGGTAAGAGTAATTGCCACACTATATGATAGGGATGGTAATGTTGTTGCTGTTTCGGAGGCAAGAACGGAACCGGACTATCTCCGAGCAAATGATGAATCATTCTTTGTAATTCCTATACTAGATAAAACTCAAACAGATAAAATAGTAGATTATTCGCTTGTTGCAGAATCAGAAGAATATACAGCAGTACCGGAATTTCCTTTGGGTTCAGGTGTGTTGTTAGTTGCTTCACTTTCTGCATATATTGCATTAACTAAAAATCCATCTGTAGTTACAAGAGGTTTAGGACATCTTAGCAACCCAAGATGGATTTTAACACGTTTGAGATAATTTTCTTTCTATGATAAAATGACACTTTCTAATGAAATACAAAAATTTCTTGATAGTCAGATTGAATATTACATTAAGGAGGCTGAATCCTATAAGGAAATGGCAAGAGAATATAATTTGGATGCTAATTCAGTACCAGACACTGCTTTTGGCATAATAATTGGTTGTATTTACTCAAGTTTTCTGCAAACATATACAAATCAAAGTAGTACTCCAAGCTCGCAAGACGTTGAAGAATTCACTAAAATAATTATAGAGAATTCCAAGAAGATAAAAGAATCTATCATGATTGAGGACAATCCCAAATTAAAACAAGAATGATGCTTGTACATTTAATTATAGATAAATTTCAAAATGTCTGTTAATTATGGCTGAAATAGATGTATACAGGATACACCAAATAGTTGATAATGGCAACGCAGTACAAATCTCATTAATTGAGGATGTGCAGACAGAGCCACTATCACAGAAGCAATTAATCGTAGAAAATGTATCTAAAAAATTAGATGATGACACGAAAAAGCAAGTTATGCCGCTTTTAGAAGCTATACTTCAAGCACAGCCAACCATTAGAGTAAAAAGCTATGCTCAAACAAACATTTCAATCACAATGCCAAAAAATCGATATGATAAGATGGGAAGGCCTCAAGTTGGCGATAAATTAGAATTGGATTTAAAAAAGATTTAGAGTTCTTTTTCTATCTCAGACAAATCAGATAACGGTAATGAACAACTGAAATTTTTACAAACAATTACATTTGTTTTATCATCCTGAAATTCTTTTCCAGAAAAGAATGCATATTTTGACAATGCATCCAAATTATTTTTATTTGCAACTAGAACCATAATTGACTCTGGCAGGAATTTTTTTCTCAAGGATGAAACAAGTTCAAAATTCTTATCGTTAATTATAGTAATTTCAGTAGGCTTTTGGTAATACAGATACAACACGTTAAGTAAGTATCCAAATGCAAATGGATTTTCAGCTGCAGCTGTTGCCTGTGATTCAATAATTTTTTTGGCGATTTCTAAAAATTGTTTATTTTGTGTTATGTGATACAACTTTAGCAATACACATGCAGCAACGGAATTCCCAGAAGGCATAGAAAGATCATAATTGTTCTTTGGTCTTATAATCAATTTTTCATGGTTATCTGACGTGAAAAAAAACCCGTGTGTAGAATCATCCCAAAAATGCGTTACTAGATAATTAGCCAGATTAGTTGCAAACAGTAAATACTTCGGATCTGAAGTGTTTTCAAACATGTCAATTGATGCGTTTGCCATATACGCATAATCATCCAAGTATCCGTTTAGTTTTGGCTCTCCGTTTTTGAATGTTCTATGCAAGATGTGATTTTTCCCAAAATTACTTTCAAAGAAATCTATTGATTTTTTTGCCGTATCAAAATATTTTGAATCGTCAGTTATTCGGTAACCCGACAGAAAAGCAGAAATCATCAAACCGTTCCACGAAGTTATAACCTTATCATCTTTTCCAGGTTGTTCCCTTTCATTTCTAACTTCAAGTAATTTATCAGAACATTTTAAAATTATATTCTGTATTTCAGATTCACTCTTTCCAAATTTGAAACCTAAAGAAGACGCACCAATGTTATTTGCAAGGATGGTATTCCCTTCAAAATTGCCGCCGTCGGTGACATCATAATAAATACAGAAGATTTCAGAATCTTCGCCTAAAATTTTTTCAATTTCCCGTTTTTTCCATACAAATGTTTGACCCTCTTCACCATTGGTATCAGCATCCTGTGCGGAAAAAAACATGCCATCACTTGATGTCATTTCACGAATAACATAATCAAGGGTTTTTTTTACAACATTCTCAAAAAAAGGATCTTTGGTAATTTGATAAGCCTCAGAATAAACTATGGGCAGCAGTGCATTATCATATAACATTTTTTCAAAATGTGGTACAAGCCATCTTGCATCAGTAGAGTAACGATGAAAACCGCCACCAATCTGATCAAAGATTCCGCCTTTTGCCATTTTTTTCAAAGTTAACAATGCAAATTTTTCAAACTTGGATATTCCAGAAAGTTTTGAGTATCTGAACATGAATGATAAATTAGATGCGTTTGGAAATTTTGGTGCCTGACCAAAACCACCGTATGTAGTATCAGCAATTTGTAAAAGATTAATTGCTGCTTCATCAAGTATTGATTTATCAATTTCAGAAGGAGTGGGAAATTGTTTTAGCTTATCCAGATTTTGCATAAAGTTATCAGCTGCCTTTTCAATGTCTTTTGGTTTTTCCTTCCATGATTGTGCCAGCTGTCTGCAAAGACTTCCAAATCCAGGTCTTCCATACGAATCGATGGCAGGAAAATATGTTCCAACGTAAAATGGTCTTTGTTCAGGAGTAAGAAATACACTTAACGGCCAACCGCCTTGTCCAGTAGACATTTGACAAACCTTTTGATAAATATCATCTAGATCAGGACGCTCCTCTCTGTCTACTTTGATATTAACAAAATTCTCATTCATGATTTTTGCAATTTCCTCATCTTCAAACGATTCGTGTGCCATAACATGGCACCAATGACATGAGCTGTATCCTATACTTAGAAAGATTGGCTTGTTTTCTTTTTTTGCTCTGCCAAGTGCTTCCTCATTCCATGCATGCCAATGTACTGGATTTTTTGCATGCTGCAATAGATATGGACTGGATTCGTTACCTAGTTTGTTTTTACTCACAAAACTTTGTGATCGAATAAACTATTTGAAAGTAGCCTGATTTTACGGTTATTTCAGGCTATTATACTGATATGAGAAATGTCTTCAAAAAACTGCAAGTCAAAAATGGATCATATTAGCATAAAAAGTGCCTTCGTGGGGTTAGAGAAATATTTTATAAGAGGTTTTTTCGTATATTTTACATTGGTAAATAAGCATTCGGTAGGATATAGGGTATTTACAATTTTAACTATATCTTTAATTTTTACATTTCTTCTCTCTATGGGAGTAGTATCACAAGTAATGGCAGCTGCTCCGACTGCTGCCCCAACCGGTATATCACAATGTAAGCCAGCCACTGCAACTACTATAACACTGTGCTGGACCAAGTCTACCATTGCTGCAGTAAATATAGGCAATAATATCAAATCATATTATATCACAAACGCTACAGAAACCTGTACAGGATCTGGTTCGAGTCGTTCCTTTTCATTTGGAG
>JACATA010000026.1 GCA_013390375.1 Marine Group I thaumarchaeote | reverse complement strand
ATCAAATATGCATAAAAAATAGAAAATCTTATGAATGTTACATATGATGATATTGTAAATGCACAAAAAGTGCAAGATGATGTAATTAGAAAAACATCTTTAGTTTTTTCGGATACATTTTCTCAATTAACTGGTTCAAAAGTTTACTTAAAAAATGAGTTTGAGCAAAAAACTGGATCATTTAAACTGCGTGGTGCATATTATAAAATTAAAAATTTGACAGAAGATGAAAAAAATAAAGGTGTTGTTGCAGCTTCAGCTGGTAATCATGCACAAGGTATTGCACTTGCATCAGCAATGGAAAAAATTAATTGTACAATTGTAATGCCAAAAAATGCTTCACCTGCAAAAATTGCAGCTACTAAAGGATATGGTGCTAATGTAGTTTTGGAAGGAAAAAATTATGATGAATCATGGATAAAGGCACAGGAAATTGCTAAAACAACTGGTGCAGAGATTATTCATGCATTTGATGATCCACAAATTATAGCAGCGCAAGGCGTAATCGGTTTGGAAATAATGGAACAGCTTCCTGACGTTGATGAAATTTACGTTCCTATAGGTGGCGGTGGATTAGCAGCAGGAATTTTAATCGCAATAAAAACAAAAAATCCAAACGTCAAAGTTATCGGTGTTCAGTCAAAATCTTTTCCATCAATGAAGAATTCTATAGATTCTGGTAAGTTAGAGACGGTTGATGGAGGATTTACTGTTGCTGATGGTATCTCAGTAAAAACGCCTGGTAAACAAACATTTGAAATTATTAAGAATATGATCGATGAGATTGTGCTTATCGATGACGAGGAAATCATTAAGGCAATGTTTCTTTTAATGGAAAGATCAAAGGTTGTGGTTGAACCAGCAGGCGCAGCTGGACTTGCATACTTGATAAGTAAAAAACCATCATCTGGAAAAAAAGTTGTTCCAATCTTATGTGGCGGTAACGTTGACATGTATTTACTAGGTCAAATAGTTGCAAAGGGTTTGACAACAATGGGTAGAATGATGAAAATTTTCATTTTGTTGAAGGATAAACCTGGCGCATTGAAGGAGGTTGTTGATGAGCTTGCATCACTTAGCGCAAATATTGTCGAAGTTCTTCATGATAGGTTAAGCTCAAATGTGCATGCCGGAACAACAGGTGTGACACTAAGCTTGGAAACAGAAAATCAGAAACACACAGATCAGATAATACAACACTTGAAAGAGAAAAATATAGATTTCAAGATACTAGTATAATTAAAATCATAATGAAGTCAAAGCCTAAAAATTAGACTTGCTTTTCTATTTATTATGGATAAGAAATTAAGTGAATTATACGATTTGAAAGAGATGTATGAAACTAGGCTAAAGTTGATGATAAATGACTGAACATTTTTATTGGATTTGGGCAATTTTTTTCATAATTCCACTTGTTTCAATAATTAGACGTTACCTTAGAAAACGTAATATGCAAAATTTCAGCAAATCTTCAGAACAATACCATGAAATGCAATTTAAAACAAACTCAAGTAAGATAGAAACACCTAGACGAAATTTACTAGAGCCGGAGCCAAAGCCTGAAACAAAGGACATGCAAGTTTTTGAAGTACTAAATTATGGAGCAGGAAATTTTGAAAAGATACAAAAAATTACTGGTCTTAAGCATGATGAACTGGTTTCCATCTTGGATGATTTGGAAAAGAGAGGCATGATTAAAGTAAAAGAAAAGAGTGGTTTGTTTGGTTCCAAGATTGAACTTTATCCTACTAATAAGGGCATCAAAGAATACTATTCTTGACTACTAGATTTCCTGCATAGTGAGCATCATTGGAACTCATCCTGAGCAACATCTTTTTCCACAAAAGTAGCATTTCCAATCGCCAAAATTTGAACCGCAAAATTCACAAATCTGCATACTGTTATAATTATAGTTTAGGTCTTAACTCATAGCTTCTTCTGCTTTTCCTTTGTTACAACACATGTAGCAGATGCCTTGGCGACAAGAATAGGCGGGTCAAGTACTTTGCAAGCGCTAACTTGTACATCACCTCGAATCGATGCAATCACCTTGTAAGCTTCGAAGGTTATCTTCCTGCTCGTGTTGCCAACTTTGACGATTCTTCCGGTGGCTTCGATAAAGTCACCGCTATAAACGGGTGCAAGAAACTCAACCTGGTCGTAAGCGCGAAGGAGACCTTCATCCCCATCATAACGAATGGTAAGTTCTGTAGCCACATCACCAAACAGACTAAGAATCTTCGCGCCAGCTACTAGATTCCCAGCATAGTGAGCATCACTGGAACTCATCCTGACTCGTAATCTGGCTTCTGGATACGAAACAGTCATTATAATTTAAGATAACGCAAATCTTTGTAAACTTTTCAAACTGGTTTATTCTTTTTGTCGATATGCCAACACGAAGGTTATTCCTCCGCAAATTACTCCTATGCCAAGAAAACCTACAAAGGCGCCTATTGGTTCTATGAACGAATCCATTATTGCAAGATCCTGCTTTCCCAATGTTCCTTCAGTGAATAATGAAAGCACGCCGGATCCGGCCAAGCCTGCAAATGTCATATACAGCATTGCCCCTGCACCACCCACATTCATTCCTATTAGATGAATCCAAGCAAGAGTTTTCAGACCTGTAGAAAATTTTCGATTTAAGTTCATTTCAATGTGATAATAAAATAATGCAGTAACAGCTACTGCCACAACTATTATCAAGTAAAATATTATTCCAAGAAAGAACCACTTAGCTGGTCCTCCGAATGAGAGCGAGAGGTGCTGCATTATGTTTACCTGTGGAAAAATTATTTGGAAGGCAATTACTGTCAATGCCAATACGGTAATAATTCCCCCTTGAATTATAGCTGCAATTATGAACCTGTCTACCCACCTTATGCCAGTGTTTTCCATACCTACAAAGCTATTATGGATGAAGACTTGTAAAAAGTGTAATCATATGGAATTTACAGCATCAGGTTTTCTTTGGAAAAAATGTAAGAGGTGAATATTATGGAGGAATTAGCCAAACAGATGCAGCAAAAAATAGGTCTGAATGACGAAATAATTTCAAGCCTGAAAGAATTTTTTGGAACAACTCTTTCTGATTTCCTAAAAGTTTATCGTGATTTTGAGAATGCTGAGGATGAAAAACTAAAAAATATTTTGAAAAGGCAGGATACAATCTATCAAAAACTGCATGAATTAATGAAGGCAAGTTCGCTAAGGTTCGCAAATTCAAAGGAAGACAGTCTGTCAAAATTGACAGAAATTAATGGGCGCCAACAAAGGTTTATCTCCTCAATCAGGGAATTTTTTACATCCAACTCCAAATTTATGGCAGCATACAGAAAAAAATCGCCTGAACTGTATTTTCAGATGGAAACATTGTTGGACAAGCAAGAGGTAATTTTTCAGAAGCTTGAATCAATAATAAAACCCAATATCTAAAACACTTTAAGAGCCGCCGGAAGAAATGGAAATAATTATTTCTTCTAATTCGGATTCAAGCATTGTTACTATTGGGGGAATGAACTTTTCAGTGGCGTCCTGTTCTGGCCAAAAAATCTGAGTCTTTGCATCATTTAATGTAATTTTCATCGTAAATTTGGTATAGGTTTCGACATCATCTTTGATAGGAAACGATTCCTTTGGTATTGACATAAAGCCGGTCTCCTTTATCAGCGCGGTAAGTTTTTGCAACTGCTCATTACTGATTGAGGTTGTGATTTGAGATTGGTTACCATCCTCTTTGATCTCAGTATATTGTACTGTTCCGTCATTTTCTATAGTCAGTATTTGAGTGGTATCTGCTACTGTTTTTTCTGTAACACCAAAGGAAACTATTCTCAAATCATGTTTGGTAAACTCGATTTGTATCTTATCACTAGGATTAATTGCTGTTGTGGGAATATCTGTTGAAGTAAGCATTGGTATGACAATAAGAAGTGCAAAAATTACGGGAATGGCACCTATAGCTAAAACAAATGGTTTTACCATTTTCGTGAAAACAACATTTTAGCAAATAAATCTTGGTAAAATAACTTAAAATTCAGGTCAGTCAATTCCAATTTTGTGGGGTCGTAGCCTAGCCTGGTAGGGCGACAGTGACTACGAAGTTCACCGCTAAGGGCTCCAGAGGTTAAAGTTCAAACTCTGATGAAAAGATGATGTGAGTTTGGAGCTGCGAAGTAACCCGTAGGTCGTCGGTTCGATTCCGATCGGCCCCACGTTAAAATTAATTCTGTTTTTTTCTTAGAAAGTTCATGGCAGAGCCTGCCCTAAACCACTCGATCTGCAAGTCGTTATAGGAATGGTTTAGCGTAATCTTTTCAGATGTTTTGTCTGCGTGCAGTATGTTACACTCCACAGGTTTTCCCGGAGCAATCTCATTCAGTTGGCTGATGCCGATTTGATCGTCCTCGTGAATTTTCCCATAATCCTTGGGATTGCCAAACGTTAAGGCTAGTATTCCCTGTTTCTTGAGGTTTGTTTCATGGATTCGTGCAAAGCTCTTTGCAATAACAGCGCTGCAACCTAAATATCTAGGGGTCATTGCGGCGTGCTCACGACTGCTTCCCTCACCGTAGTTGTCATCTCCAACTATGACCCAGGAGATGTTTTGTTTCTTGTACTGTCTTGCAATCTGTGCACAATTTTCAATTTCATTGCTAAGTGTGTTTTTAGCTTTACCAACTTGATCATTAAATGCATTTACCGCACCAAGCAGCAAATTGTCACTTAGCTTATCTAGATGTCCCCTAAGCCTTAGCCAAGGACCGGCTGGCGAAATATGGTCTGTCGTACATTTTCCTTTTGCTTTGATCATTACATGTAACTCATTCAAATCTTCACCATTCCAAGCATCAAACGGTTCAAGTTTTTGCAATCTTTCACTGTTAGGATCAATTAACACTTGAACAGCATCGGGATTAGATGATGGAGATATGTAAACATCCTCAGCATCTACAAACCCATTATCAGGAACGTCTGGTGCACTTTCCGGTGCATCAAGCTTGAATGTCTTTCCATCAGAACCAGTAAGAGAATCATCTAATGGATTAAAAGAAAGATTTCCGCCTAAGGCTAAAGCAATTACCAATTCAGGGCTTGCAATGAAGTTCATTGTTTCCCTCTTACCGTCGTTCCTGCCTGGAAAATTACGATTATACGATGTCACTATGGTGTTTTGCTCTCCTTTCTTAAGTTCTGGTCTAGACCACTGTCCAATGCAAGGACCGCAAGCATTTGCAAGAACTGTAGCACCTATTGATTTCAGCAAGTCAATCTGACCGTCTCTTTCTATGGTAGCCCTAATCTGTTCCGAGCCAGGAGTTACAAGTAATGGAATTTTTGCTTTGATTCCCTTTGATTGTGCTTGCTTTGCGAGACTTGCTGCTCTAGACATGTCCTCATACGAAGAATTTGTACAGCTGCCAATCAGTGCGACGGAAATGCTGTCAAGATAGTTGTTGTTCTTTACATCTTCAGCTAGTTTTGATATGGGTCTTGCAAGATCCGGAGTGTGTGGACCAACTACGTGTGGTTCAAGTTTTGAGAGATCAATTTCCATAATTTTATCAAAATATTTGTCAGGATTTTTTTCTATGTCTGGGTCGGCTGTAAGATGTTCTTTGTACTTGTTTGCAAGTTCTGCAATCTCCTTTCTGCCAGTTGATTTCAAATAAAGTTCCATTCTTTCGTCATATGGAAAGATTGAACATGTAGCACCAATTTCTGCACCCATGTTAGTGATTGTAGCCTTGCCTGTACAGCTAATAGATTTGGTACCAGGACCAAAATATTCTATTATGGAATTGGTGCCGCCAGAAACTGAGAGCTCTCCCGCAACATACAGTATGACATCCTTTGCTGACGTCCAGCCATTCATCTCTCCTTTGAGATAAACACCAATGCGCCTTGGATATAGAATTTCCCATGGCATTCCAGCCATGGTTTCAGCCGCATCCACACCACCAACGCCAATTGCTAACATTCCAAGTCCTCCCGCATTTGGTGTGTGAGAATCTGTACCAATCATCAAGCCGCCAGGAAATGCATAGTTTTCTAAAACCACTTGATGAATAATTCCTGCGCCGGGTTTCCAAAATCCTATGCCGTATTTACTTGCAGACGATTCCAAAAAATTGTAAACCTCATTGTTTTCATAAATTGCTAGCTTTGTGTCTGACTTTCCCTCTGTCCTAGCTTGGATCAGATGATCACAGTGAATAGTTGTAGGTAATGTAACAGAGTTTAATTCCGTCTGCATGAATTGAAGCACAACCATCTGACCAGTAACATCTTGAAGCGCAACTCTATCCGGCTGCAAAAATACATAATTTGCTTCACTGTCTAAATTTTTCTCTAGAAAATTTTCTTCTAAATGACATGCAAGGATTTTTTCTGTTAAAGTTAAAGGTCTATTGACTGTTTTTCTGTATACTGAGATGTTTTTTTCTAATTTTGAATAAACGTTTTCAACCATTTCTGGCGTAGTATCAATTTTTATTTTTCCCAATAATTTTCAGTAGAATTTTTTGCTTATAAACAGAGATCGGGAGTTGTTGGTATCTTCGTATACAATTATAAGAGAAAAACACTATATTGCACTAGTGTTGCTAAGAGTTTTTTCGTATTGTGTTTTTTATGGGGGATATGATTGGTAAAGAAAGGCTTTCCAAGCTTTGGAATAACACAATGTGGTACATTTGTTGCTGCTTTAAAAAATTATAATTTACCAGATTTTGTATTGACACTAGTTGCTAAAGATTGTAATTCAGATTTACTGGAACGTGGAAGAATTGATGATAGACTATCTAGTATGAACGATGCTGCACTTGAATTGCTACATAAGGTCTTCGTTGATTGCGAAGAAGATGAAGCAGGTAAATATGCACAGTATAGATTCTTTGCATATGTATCTAGCATGTACCATAAATGTGAAGTAGTGATCAACGAAACAATACCCGGAAAATCTGGGAAAAATCATAAGATACCAATTGCTGTCAAACATAATGGCATGTACATTGCTGTTGGTTTTAACAAGCCAAATGGTCATACTGTCTCAAAGAGAGACATCATAAAATTCTATGAAATTGTAAATGATGTCAAAAATGGCGAGCATGGAACCCAGTTAGTAGATGCTATTTTTGGTTCATCGTCTGGATTCAAGGGAGAAGCTTTGGTAGAATTAGAAAAATTAAGCAAGATGAGAGAAGCCGACCCTGAAAACAAATTGAATTTTAAGACTGCTAATTTTGAAAATAGAATTTATTCGGTTACAAAATGCTAAATTAGATTAGCTTTTTTTCCCAAACAATGTTGTATCTAAAGTAAGAAATGATGGTTTTTTGGAAGTTAATTCAAAATCTTCTCCATATTGCTCAAATGGAATAGCGCCAAAGAGATGTTGTTGCCAAACATCATGAACATCTTCTATGTATCTTTTGTATCTAGATTGTCGTAATAGCTCGTGTGCAATTTCATGCGATACAGCGGCACAATTTTTTTCAGCTAAAAATAATGTATCCGTTTGGCTTTTTGGCCTTTCCCATCTAATCATGCCAAAGTTTTCAGCATGATATCCTTCGCAGGTGCAATCAGTCCACAATGGTCTAAAGTGGCATAAATAGAAATGATAAATGTCATTTCCACGTTCTGTGTGATCCTTTAATATCGAATGAGTGTCTAACCTCTGAAGTATTATCCTTGGTTTAGTAATCATTTCATCACATTGAATATCAAAATCTAGAGAAAACTTGGTTTTAATCCATGACTTAAAAAATTGAGCCATCCTTCTAACATATTGAAATTCTGCATCTCGTAGTCCCAGTTCTTTATCCCTTATAACAAAAATGAAGTGTAACAGCATGTCGATAAAATAAGATGTCTATGTTTGACCTTCAACGCCCATCAATGTGAGAGTAGATCTAATCTGACCTATCTTGCGTATCTTCCAAGTTATAATCTCACGCAGCGCCTCAACAGTAGGAGATTCAATTTTTGTCAAGATGTCATAAGCACCAAATGTACCACGAACTTCTGAGACACCGTCTAGATTCTTCAATTGTTGTATGATCGATTCCTCAGAACCTAATTCACAGTTTAATAGAATGTAAGCAGTTGCCATGTAATAGTCACTAACGTGAGATATATCAATGAAACTATAATTTTTACTGTGACATCTTGATTATTTTGTCCCAGATGTTCTTAGGTACTGGCATCACCGACAGTCTTCCAATTCTCAAAAGTTCCCAGTCCTTGAATGATTTTTCTTGTTTCATCTGTTCTAGTGATACAGGTTTCTTCAACTGTTTTTTGAATTTGACATCTACAACGATGAACCTTTCATTATCCTCGTTAGGATTAGGATATGGTTCAGAAGTTACAGTCATGATACCTACCGCTTGCCGCTCGTCACCTGTATGGTAGTATAATATCTGGTCACCTTTTTTCATACTTCTCATATGCTTCAGAGCTAAATTGTTGTGAACACCGTCCCAAACTGTTGTTTTTTCTTTTTGTAAAGTTGAAAAACTATATCCCCTTGGCCCACTAGGTTCCTGCTTTGCAAGCCAATAATTTACCATCTGTTTGTTCATGTAAATGCAGGATTTAGATTTTTACCAAAAGAATGTTCCCCGGTTCTGACTCACAGAAAGTCATTGGTATTAGCCTATGCCTCCTCTTTGCTCTGAAACCGGGGAGTGCCCATGTAACACACCTGGGTGAATTAGGAATCATCTGAATCATTACGATCTGTATCATCCTAATCCGTCTGTGTGCATGCTCTCTAGATTGGGCAAAATGGATTAGAATTAATCAAATATTAATCCAGACAGTTTTATCTCAAAGCCAACTACCCTTGTTCTTATCCTGAAATTTTCAAGAACCTTGGAATCCAGTTCGCCAATATAACCAACCGTCTTTCCATTGATAACAATCTCCGCAACTCTGCCTTGAGAAAAAAGCGCATGCTTTGAGAGCGTCTTCGTCTCACACTTGATGTTAAAACCAATTCGCAAGAGAGACTGCAAGACAGCCTTAATTTTTGAAAAATGTGTTTCTTCTGAGGCAGTAACGCATGCAAGGCTTGCTGTCTCCTTAATTGGTGAATCTTTTGAAAAAACTATGCCTGACTCGAAAAATTTTTGTGGATATGTTTCATGTATGTTTTTTGACAGATTCTCTAACAGCCCTGGTAGTATAGAATCTCTAAGTATTGCATGTTCTTGGCTCTTCGAGCTTGTGACAGAAATCATCTGTGACGAGTCCCTGTTAGACATATCATACAAAATTTGCTCGCTTGTTAATGTAGAGTTTAGTGTTTCCATAAACCCAAAACCAGTCATCAGCCTACTAATCGAATCAAGTTTCTCAGATGTCATATTTTTCTCGCCAATGTGCACAGACGCAGGCCATGCCGGCTTTAGTTTATCAATTCCGTAACCTAATGCAACCTCTTCAACAATATCCATACCTCCAAAAATATCAAACCTATATCTTGGAATTGTGCATTGTATTTTTTTGCCTTTCATGGATGCATCTAACCTGCATTTTTTAAGACATGATACAAGCATGGACCCAGAAATATTTAGTCCAAGAATTTTATTCACAGGATCAGCATCAACTACAATGGATCTTGGCGCAAAGTTTGGCGTCGAGTTTTTCGAGCCAGAAACTTTCAGTTGTGAAAATTGAAATCCTGCGCCTTGGAGTATCGTAACAACAACTGACAGCATGTCCTCAGCTGACTGCTTGTCTATACCAGTGACTTCGACTAGAAGGTTTTTGGTTTTTGTTGTTACCGTTGTCAACGCAGCGTTGATGATTGGAGGAAATGATATTGTTTGTCCATTTGCATCAGTAATTATAGGAACTTTGGTAGATTGTCCAAGTATTGATCCATAGTCCCTTCCAACTTCTGAATCCTGAAGAATTTCTGAGATTGAGCTTTCTTTTGTAGAGTTTAATGGAACAAACCTATGGTCACGAGAAGTTGTTGTATACTTGAGCGGGAATGATATTCTGTCTAGGTCATGAATTCCAATTGATGATTTTTTTCTCTTCCTACCTAATCCAAAATGCAAATCCTCCTGCATGTTAATAATCTGCTTAACTGCTTCATCGTCAAGCGAGCCATTTCTTGCAATTATCCCGGTAACAAACGGCCTAATCTTGCTCGTTGAACTGTCAACCTTGATTTCATAATTTCCCTTCTTTCTTATGTTCAATCGTAGCATTCCCTTGCTTACTCCCAAGATGCCTTGTAATCCTAATGCAATGCCAAAGTCAGTGGAATAGTCTGGTCTGTTGGGACTGTATTCAACTCTTACAATGTTGCGTCCCAACGATTCTATATCAAGACCAAGAAATGGCAGGCTGTCAAGTATTTGCTTCTTGTTTGTATTTTTTCCTATAAGTTTCTGAAGCCTGCTAAGACTCAGCTCAACTACTGGCATTTCGTAGCAGTCCTCAACCAACTTAGATTGTTATTGTAAAATTCCCTTACGTCGTCTAATCCAAATTTTAACATTGCAATTCTTTCAATGCCACCACCCCAAGCTAGAACGGGTTTTGTAATTCCCAATGGTTTTGTAACTTCTGGTCTAAATATTCCCATGCCAAAGAGTT
>JACATA010000025.1 GCA_013390375.1 Marine Group I thaumarchaeote | reverse complement strand
ATTTCATAGACTGCAATTGAATCATACTC
Source organism: Marine Group I thaumarchaeote (assembly GCA_013390375.1). Classification (GTDB taxonomy): domain Archaea; phylum Thermoproteota; class Nitrososphaeria; order Nitrososphaerales; family Nitrosopumilaceae; genus Nitrosopelagicus. The sequence goes on along the minus strand of JACATA010000025.1, from coordinate 10,990 downwards.
GAGAAATGTGTATCCTTGCAACAATACAATAATTGCAATTATTCCTGCAATTCTTTTACCTGAAATTGAAACGGCAACTAGCCCAGTTACTAATACCAGGACAATGCTTGTAACAAAGGGAATGATTTTGATATTTTGAAGATACTCTTGAGAGAATCCAAGCAATATCATTCTAACGAATCTACTATTTTGTTCATCAACAATCATGTCACCTGAACTAGTTTCAGGAAATGTCTCTAGTCCAATTTTTAAAACCACATAATCTGGAAATTGTTCTGATTCATCGATACTAAGTTCAGAGACTGTGAAAGAGATGTAAACGATTAATATTATCAGACTAGCAATTATTGAAACCTTTTTTGAAATCTCAAAGTTTCTGACCTTGTCAATTAACGTAGAAAATGTACCTGATTTTTTCTTATAGTATACGTATCCAAGTGAAAACAAGACGGTGTTGCTGGCAATCAGCAATACAGCATTGTTTCCAATCGTAAATGGTTCAATGCCCGTGCTGATACTTCCATAATGTGATGAAATCAGGGCAGGAAAAATCACCGATATCAGACTAATGCTAACCATGATCACTGCAAAGGCAAATACAATGTGAGTTACTATAATGTCGTTTCTTGTTATCTTGATCAATTGTAGTACTCAATTCATATAATTTCTGGGACTTATTAAATGGAAAAAGTATGGAAATACATTCCTAAAATGCAGTAAAGACTAGCAAATAATACAAAATTTCAGTAATAATAAAAATGGGAATCAAATGAATTCGAAATCACGAAATTCTGAGAGTGTTGGTTATTCCTCTTTCTATCCCATTAATCTCACTTAGATGATTATAACAAAAATATACCAGTCTACTTTTTTGTCTACATTTGTCAATAAAACGATAGAATCCATTTTGTAGAAAAAATACTATGATCTTCAGATGCCAAGATCCCATTAGATAAAACGTTTGTATAGGAATCAATCTTTTTTGACAGCTCCTTCGCTTGGGACTTACAACCCAATTCAAGGATTGATTACGCTACGACCAACAATTTTTCTATTTTTTAGATCTTCTAAAGCATTATTTACTTCATCTAGAGAATAATGTTTTGAAATAATGGGTTTTATGACACCACGTTTGGCCAAATCAAGAAGTTCAATCATATCATTGTAGTTTCCAGTATACGCTCCCTGTATTGTTATTGCTTTTAATGGGATTGTGACTAATGACAAATCTATCGAACCGCCAAATAAACCAACGAGAACAATATTACCTCGTTTCCTAATAACAGAAAGATCCAACTTAACAGTAGGAGGTGCATTAACAAAATCAATTATACTATCTGGACCTTTTTCATTACAAATTGACATTATGTTTTTTGAAGCCTCAGGCTGTCCATACCCGATTGCGTTAGTGTTTATAATATTATCAGCACCAAATTCCTTAGCTTTATTTAATCTCTCATCATCTAAATCAGCACAGATAATATTTGCATTGCTAAGTGCTTTTGTGATTTGAACTGCCATTAATCCAAGTCCGCCAGCTCCAACTATCAAAATGTTCTCAGGAGAATTTAAAATTGCTTTTTTTACTGCAGTGTAAGCGGTCAAACCAGAACATGCTAATGATGCAGCACCTTCTAGATCAATTCCTGAAATTTTAGCCAAGAATTTGTAATCTGGAATTAGTGAATATTCAGCATATCCACCATCTTGAAAGACTCCAAGTGATTGTGGAGCTTCGCATAAATTGGTATCACCTTTCTCGCACGTTGGGCAACTACCACAACCTATCCAAGGATATACTAATACATCATCACCTACTCTGATTCCCTCAACAGAATCTCCAATCTGTGCTACAGTTCCAACAATTTCATGACCAGGAATGACAGGAAATCTTACTCCCCTATCTGTAACTTTCATAAAACCATCTCCAGTATCATAACCACCTTCCCAAAGATGCAGATCACTGTGACAGACACCTACGGCTTTCACTTTAACTAAAACCTGTTTACCAGTGGGAGTTGGAGTGTCAATTTCAGATATTTTCAAGGGCTTATTAGGCTCTATGATTTGTGCTACCTTCAATGTCGGAATTTTCAGTTTATTATAATATAAGAGTTGACTGGAAACAACAAAAAAATAGATTTCATAGTATTAGTGAATCATTATTATACTAAATTTATGAATCAGGATGAAGAAATTTCTAGCATTTCCCAAGACCCTGTAAACATTTTGTTTAACCCATCTGTAATTTCAAAAAAAGATGTTTGGGATATTAACCTCATAGAAATTTTGAAACTCTTAATAAAAATACTAGAGGAGACTGGAAAAAAAGATTTGAAGGTTGCAGGCATGGCAGCACTCTCTTCTTCTCTGATTTATCGAATGAAAGTAGAAAGTATTTTCGCTCTACAAAAGGCTGCAATGGAGAAAAAGCCATTAACTAACAGGCGTGATGTTGATATTGATATTATAGATATGCCATATAGGCACGAATCCACATATCCTGTCTCACTTGATGAACTGCTGGATTTGCTTGAGAACTTGATTGGTTCCATTGCAAATCCTCTTGCACGAAGGAGAGGACAATTAGATTTTGATCCTGAACCGCCAGATTTCAAAGAATATTTGCTTCCATTTGAAAATTTAGTTAAGAAATATGAAGACCTGATTATTCGCAAAATTAGAGGTACGGGAAGTGGATTGTTAAAAGATATTGTGATAGATTTGGATAGTTTAGATTCGGTAAGATGCTTTTTTGCAATTTTATTTCTAGCACGTGAACAAAAAGTTGAGTTAGAACAGATTGATGATGATATTCAAGTAACTTTAATCGATGACACAATAAAAAAAGAAAAAAAACGTGATCAAAATTCTAAATGAGAATGAAATAGCAGCACGGCTTGAATCTGCATTATATTCTGCTGGAAGACCACTAACCGTAGAAGAATTGATCAAAGCTACTGGAACAGAATCACGACAAAAAACTATAGCTGTACTGGATTTAATTATTAAAAAAATGAAAAATACATTCAAAGCTATCGAAATAGTTACTTTGCCAGACGGCAGTTATGTGTTTCAGCTAAAACCAGAATACAGTTCAAGTATTAGGAAATATGCATCAAAACCACTTTTATCTAGAGCCACACAAAAAACATTATCATATATTGCATTAGAACAGCCTATAAGTGCAAAACAGCTTTTGGAAGTCAGAGGATCTGGTGTTTATGGACAGCTAAAAGAATTACGCCAGCTTAATTTTATTGAACATCAAAGTGTTGGAAGGTTAAGGATTTACTCAACAACAGAAAAATTTCAAAAATATTTTGGAATTGAAGGTGACGTTGATATACTTAAACAAAAACTATTCAACAGAAAAAGAAAATAATCAAAAATAGTGTAATTTATTCGATTTGTATAAATTAGAGTTAATTGGACTTAGTTCGTGAAAAAGTCAATTGAGAATTTACATACAAGTAAAATAACAGGAGGACGTAGACATGTATTACGCTCTAGACGAAAGTATGAGATAGACAGATTTCCTAATGAGGCATTAATTGGTGATCAAATAACAATTACAAGAAAAGTTCGTGGAAAAAATATCAAGACAGCAATTAAAACAATTGATTCTGTTAATCTTGCAATAGACTCTAAGATTAAAAGAGTAAAAATAATCAAAGTGTTAGAAAATGCTACAAATAATGATTATCAACGACGTGGAGTGATTTCTAAAGGTGCAATACTTGAAACAGAAGAAGGAAAATGTCGAGTTGTTTCTAGACCAGGACAACATGGTACTGTAAACGCAATATTGGTAAAGTGATTTTATGAAAGATTACGATCACATCGTAATCTGGCTAGATTATTTTAACAAAACATTATCTAGACAAAAAGGAAGAAAATTATCAAAAGACAAATGTGTTTTTGATCCATCTCTAAATGAATTAATTGAGTCGGCAAAAGCTGCAGGACTTGAACCAACAGCGACAGATGATCAGGTAAGATTTCCAAGGAGGCCTTTTGTCAGATCAGGATACATCGTATTAGAAAAAAAATTGCCAAAAACGAAAATTCTTGATAAAATTTCAGAAAAAATGGTTGCAAAAAGAGCCAAACAGGCAAAATGAAATTCTATCAAGCTCTAAGCTAAAGTAAAGTTGACAGAAGGTCTGTTCAACTATTAGATGTTTTTAGATATAATTGCAGGAGGTAGGGGAAATTTTGCATCTTGCCAGTAGTGGCAGAGTCATAGTAAGACTTTCGAAAATAGTACTTCAAGATCAGATACTATGTGATGAAAAAAGTACTAAGGTTGCAAAGGTTACTGAATTGATTGGACCTGTTGCCAAACCATATGCGTCTGCTATATCTTTGACTAACAATATCAAAAAATTTGTTGGAAAAAAGATGTTTACTTTCGACATTCCTACTGCAAAAAAACACAAAGAAAACAGGAGAAAACGAAAATGGAAACAATAGAAGTAGAAAAATGCACGGTCTGTAATTCATCACTTGTTGATGACACAGTAAATGGAGAAATAATTTGTTCTGGTTGCGGAATAGTAATGGCAGAACACATTGAAGATCATGGTCCAGAAGCAAAAAGCAGTAGTTTAGAAGACAAGATGAAACTTGCTAGGGCAACTGGTCAAACATCGTATTCTCAGCATGATTTGGGAATAACTACAGAAATTTCCATGGGAACAAAGGATTTCAGTGGAAAAAAAATTAATGCAGAAACGACGAGTCAAATGCATAGATTAGGAAAATGGCAACAAAGAGTAAGAGTATCTTCGTCACGAGACAGAAGACTGTCAAATATTTTGGGAAGTGTTTCAGAAATTTGTCAGAAATGCTCACTTCCTAAAAATGTTTTAGAAACCGCCTCAATCATCTACCGAAGTCTTGATGCAAAAAACATCCAAGTCAAAGGAAAAACGGTAGTTAGTATTTCTGCAGCAGTAGTTTACATGGCATGCAAACAATGTGACGTAATCCGCTCCCTTGATGAGATTCTCCGAGAAGTTTGTCATGAAAGAGATGTAAAAGCAAAAACAAAACTAGCTTCAAGATACTACAGAATGTTAGCAATGGAACTTGGAACTGTCGCAACATCCATTATAACCATGGATAAGTACATTTCAAAACTTGCAAACATGACAAACACTGACACAAGAGTAGAAAGACTATCTCTAGAAATTGCAGAGAAAACAAAAGACCGTAGTATAGCTGATGGAAAGGCACCCAATGGAATTGCTGCAGCTTATTTGTACATAGCATCAATTCTTCTTGGGCAAAGTATTCTTCAAAGAGATGTATCTAGTGTCGCAGGTGTAACTGAAGTTACCATTAGAAACAGGTGTAAGGAAATTCTTACATGTTTCAAATTGAATATAGCACTTAGACCAACATTAGCTAAAAAATAATCTTTTTTCTTTTTTTTTTATTTCAAACAGAATCAATTGTATAGATTAGGATTAGCTAAAATCCGCCTCGATTATATAGAGAATCAAATTTTAATCACCATGGCAACTCTGGAAATTAAAGACCTTCATGTTTCAAGGGAAGGCAAGGAAATTCTAAAAGGAGTTAATCTGAAAACAGAACCTGGAGAAGTTCACGCCATAATGGGTCCTAATGGTTCAGGAAAAAGCACTCTAGCCTATACAATGCTTGGGCACCCGAAATTTCAAGTAACAAAGGGTGACATTTTGTTAGATGGAGAGAGTATTTTGAAGTTAAGAACTGACCAAAGGGCAAAAAAAGGACTGTTCTTGGGATTTCAATACCCAACTGAAGTTTCTGGTGTGGGTTTTTCTCATTTTCTTAGAACCTCATATAATGCATTGAGCAAGGCGCTTAAGGACAACGACCGTGAGGTCTTCATAACTGTAAGAGAATTTCAAAAATATCTCAAGAAAAATATCAATGACGTTGGATTAGCAGACGAGTTCCTGTCAAGATATTTGAATGAAGGGTTTTCAGGTGGTGAAAAAAAGAGATCTGAGGTATTACAGATGACTGTGTTACAGCCAACAGTTTCGATATTGGACGAGCCTGATTCTGGCTTGGACATAGATTCTGTCCAGGCAGTGGCAAAAGCTATCAGTAAAACATTTAGTAAAAACACAACAACTATACTGATTACCCATTATGCGAGGATTTTGAATTACTTGGACAAACTTGACTTTGTTCATGTTTTTGCTGAAGGAAGAATCCTGAAGACTGGAGATTCATCTCTTGCAGGTGAACTTGAAGAAAAAGGTTATGACTGGGTATTAGAAAAGAAATCTGACTAAACATTGGAAGCAAGCGATAACGAACAGTATTTTTTTAATTTTTCATTTTTTAAGCTTGATTCAAAATGGAGATGGATGGCGGATTTAGCCAAGGAAGAGTCTGCCAAAGAAGTTGAAAACGTAATTATTAATTCTGGTATAAAATTTAGATCCTACTCAACGCTTGGATTACGGGATGACGCAGACTTTTTGTTTTGGTTTGCAGCCGAATCAGTAGACGAAATTCAAAATGTAATTTCAAAGCTTTACTTGACAGTATTTGGAAAATACATTACACCATCGCATGCTTATCTTTCCTGTACAAGACCTTCCACGTATGCCAGAAAAGGAACACCCTCATCATTTGTGGTAGGGAATGAACCAAAAAAATTTGTGATAGTATACCCATTTACCAAGACAAGAGAGTGGTATCTCTTACCACAAGAGCAAAGACAGAAAATGATGGACCAGCATATCAATGTAAGTGAGAAATATCCTCAAGTTACACTAAACACAACGTATTCGTTTGGAATAGGTGATCAGGATTTCATGCTAGCGTTTGAATGCGATAACTTGGTAGATTTTCAAAATCTAATCATGGATTTGAGGCAAATCAAAGTTTCCGCCTATATTGCAGTGGATACGCCAATGATTGTCTGCGTAAAAAAGGACATTGTTCCTTTAATTACAAGCTTGGGATGATGAACGCACTAAAGGAATGGGCAACTATTGTTAATGCCCTTGAAAACGGAGACCAGACTGTACTTTTGAGAAAGGGAGGAATTCTAGAGGATTCATCCGGCTTTGTGGTTGAAAGTGAAAAGTTTTTTCTATTTCCAACATTTGAGCACCAAGAAAAGAAACATCTCAAGCCACAGTTCTACAAACACTTGGAAGATGCTCTAGCAAGCAAACCAAAAGACGGGTTTAACAATATTACTTCTTTTGCACATGTATTATATCAAAAGGACATTGACTCTGAAGACAAAATAAACGCCCTGTCACCGTTTCACATCTTGAGTGACTCTTACGTCAAGGAAAGGATTGAGTGGCTTCCAGAAAAATCAATGAAGGCACTGTTTTTGAGAACATACAAAGTTCCAGAGTTTGAAATTCCAATAAAGTCAGAATATCACGGATGCAAATCTTGGATAGAATTAAATGAAAAGGATCGAGATGCAAAATCAGTTTTGAGTGACGAAGAAATAGAATCAAGGATGAAAGAATTCAAGGAGATTGTAAATTGAAGTACAAAAAACTTGGAAAAAGCGGAATCAAAGTTTCTGAGATTGGATTCGGTGCATGGACAATAGCGCTAAACTGGTGGGGAAAAGAGATCCAGGAAGACGAAGCGAAAAGAATGCTCAAGAAGGCATATGATGTTGGAATCAACTTTTTTGAAACTGCCGACATGTATGGAAAAGGAAAGAGCGAGAAACTGATAGGGGAAGTTTTTTCCGGAATGCGCAATGAAGTTGTCATCTCAACAAAATACAGTTATGATTTTGAAAACGTTGATCAGATTGGCCACAAGGAACTACCACAAAGGTTTGATCCAGAATTCACAAACCGTGCACTAAAAAATAGTCTTGCTAGGTTACAGACTGACTATATTGACGTTTATGGTCTACATAATCCAAAACTGAGACACATTCACGATGATACAATATTCCAAACACTTGATGGTTTGATTGGGGACGGAAAGATCAAGACGTATCAGGTGGCACTGGGTCCCGCAATTGGATGGACGGAAGAAGGCATTGAGGCCATGGAAAGAAAAAATGTCAGTGCAGTACAAACTGTTTACAATATTTTAGAGCAGACACCTGGCAACGAGCTTATTGAAAGAGGTGCGGAGAAGGATGTTGGCATATTGGTTCGAGTTCCTGATGCATCAGGAATACTGACTGGCAAGGTTAATGAAAATACCAAGATTGACGAAAAGGACCACCGCTCTGTTCGCAAGGGCGAATGGATTAAGGCGTCATTAAAAAAAGTAGAGCAGCTTCGCCCAATAGCAGAAAGAAACGACCTTAGCATCATAGAACTTGCAATCAAGTTCATCATTTCAAAGAATCCAATATCATCAGTACTGCCAACCGTCATCAGCGAGGAGGAAATCGAACAGTTTGCCGCAATGTCTGATGGAAATTACATCAGCAGTTCCGACATGAAGGAGATTGATGAGCTGTACAATAGCTGGTGGAAAGAATCTCCCTATGAACTGAAGGCTACGGTTCAATAAAATTTCTGATAGAGAATGCTTATACTTTCACCTCAAGTGTTACCAATAGCATGAATGATTTTTCAGAACAGGAGAAAGAAAGTTTCTACAGGGCGATCTATTCCAGAAGGGACGTAAGATCCAATTTTACATCCGAACCGATAGATGATCAAGTTTTAACGCGAATTCTCGATGCTGCTCACCACGCACCATCAGTTGGTTTTTCTCAGCCGTGGAACTTTATCCTGATTAAAAATATTGAGACAAGAAAAAAAATCAAGGAATCCTTTGAAAAAGAAAAAGCCAGGAGTTCCAAGCTGGTTGAGGAGCCAAGGCGGTCAAAATATCTGTCTTACAAGCTTGAGGGAATTTTAGAGTCGGCAATCAATGTCTGTGTGACATATGACCCGACAAAGACTGGCTCTTTTGTGATTGGTCGTACCAGCATACCTGCAACTGGAATTTTCAGTGTTTGTTGCGCTGTCCAGAACATGTGGCTTGCAGCAAGAACAGAGGGAATAGGCGTGGGCTGGGTCAGCATTCTTTCCAATGAAACCTTGAGAGATGTATTGCACATTCCAGAACATGTTGTGCCGGTTGCATACCTTTGTCTGGGCCATGTAAGCAAATTTGAAACAAAACCGGATCTTGAGACAAACGGCTGGCTTCCACGACTAAAACTAGACGAAGTAATCTATCATGAAAAGTGGTTGCAGGGTAAAGAGCTAAAGGCTACGATTAACTAACTCTATCTTCTTTGTCTCTTTGATTTTTCCTTCTTGGTCGGTTCAGGCTCTGGGTCCATCTCCATTTCCGGCTCTGGGTCCATCTCCATTTCCGGCTCTGGGTCCACAAGTTGGCTTTCAATCTCTTGATACTCTGCGAACGTGATTCCAATTGCATCGTAGATTGTATACGTTGGGAAGTTCCTGTCAAACCACTCCTTGTATTTCGGCTCGGTAAGGTATCGCTTGACATAGTGCGACGGATCCTTCTCAGGGTCAACAAACCCAAGCGGTTTCATGACAGATTCTGGGTCCACTATGCTAAACTTTGACTTTTCTTCCAGCGTTAGCGCCTGTTGAAGATTTTCGTTTACCTTCAGCGCACTCATCAGGTATAGCGTCTCTGGAATTCCAAACTTGTTCTTTGTTTCAACCACTACGTGCGATGTCTCCATAGGCTTTGCAAATATCATAGTGAAGACCACCTCAAACATTTCCAGATTCTTCGCGTCTGGGTCCTGGACTATCCTGTGAGTAGCCCCAGCAACCTGAAAGAGCTGGGACTGTGATACGTATGTGACCTGGTTGTTCATGATTGAATAGTCAACATGCGCGCTTTGCTTATAGTTTAGTGGTACACTGAAAACTTCTATATGCACTGATGCAAAGGGAATTTTTGTATGTGTGGGGCTGTTAGGAGTACTAAGGGTGACCGTTACAGGCTGTCCAACCAGCACCTCGGTGGTTGGAACGTTTGTCCATGTGTTTATAATTCGATATTCATCATTGTTGATTGCTATTGTTCCACAGTTTCCAAGGATGACATGCCTTGAACAGGTACCAGATGATGGAATATGAATAGTTAGCGTATAGGTATTTGATGCGGTATTTTCATTTCCAGCTGCATCTGTGGCAACGCCAGCCGCAACGCTCACTAATACGGTTCCGTCAGAGGAGCCCTTTACCACGTCAAATGTGTATGTGGTCCCAGATCCCGCAAAGTTGCTGGCTGCTGGGGAGCCGCCGTTTGCAGTTCCAGTAACTGTGATGTCTCCAACCACAAAGTTGCTGGTAGACTCGCTAAAGGTTGCTGTATAACTGAGTGTGGTAGAAGAAACTGTATCACCAGAATCTCCGCTAGTTGATGTTATGGTAACAGTTGGTTTGGTAGTCTCATGTAGAAAAAGTATGTGTACAGCACCGATGTCAGTGCCGCTGGCATCATCATCATACCATGCACCAACTGCTAAATCAATTACGCCATTACCATCAAAATAACCAATGTTTGCGACAGAGGATCCAAATATATCGTGAGAAGTTAGCGAATTTGGATCTGAGTTCGGGCCGTTTGTGGTTGTTTGATTAATCTCTTTAGCAGACTTTACAGTGCCATCATCATTCATGAATATGATGTGTACAGCACCACAGTCAGTGCAGCCGGCATCATCATCATTTGCACCAACTGCTAAATCATTAACACCGTCACCATCCAAGTCACCAATGTTTGCGACAGAGAAACCAAAGGAATCACTATCTGCTAGCACAGGACCGTTTGTGGTCGTATCATTAATCTCAACAGTAGAATCTATCGTGGTGTCCGAGGTTACAGCAAACGCCTCAAAGTCAAACGGAGTATGAAAGAGAAGCGAACACATCGCAAATAATAATATGAAAAAGTGAATCTGACGCTTTCTAATTTTCATAGATCAGTTTTTCAGCAAATCTAAGTTAAAAACATGCTTTGGTGGGCAAGCATACTATGCAGG
>JACATA010000024.1 GCA_013390375.1 Marine Group I thaumarchaeote | reverse complement strand
ACGCCTTGTCAGAGATGATGGTAGGATTCCCGCGGAAAGAAACACCAACTACAAAATTATCAGGACGTTTGAAAATGAACCAAACGACGAGAATTTGGACAATGTAGATGCCTCAAAGTTTGGTTCTTACTTTGATTTGATCAAAATTAAAAAATTCAGGTACAAAAACCCTCGATAATTTTTTTACGACAACAAAGTGTACCCAAGATACACTGCATATGCAATTGCCAATCCAATTCCAGCAGGTCTGGGAATTAGGCCGGATCTTAAGAATGCAATTAGGACAATAGCAAAGCCAATCATTACCAAATAATCAGTGAACATGCCAGGCACAACAGCTATGCCAGTTATCACAGAAGCAACGCCCATAATCATAAGAATGTTGTAAATATTGCTTCCAACGATGGTTCCAATTCCTATGTCAGTATGTCCTTTCTTTATTGCAACTATTGACGTGATAAGTTCTGGAAGTGATGTCCCTATGGCAACTATGGTTATTCCTGCTACAGTTTCAGATATTCCAATGCCTTGTGCAATCGATATTACATTTTCGATTGTAACAAGCCCTCCAAAATATAGGAGACCCGAGCCAATAGCAATCAATCCTACTGCTCGTGGAACAGATGATTTTTGAGCTGCCGGATCTTCCTCTTCCTGCTTCCGTTCTTTTTTAGCCCTTGAAAGTGTGTAAACTGTAAATGCAATCAAGCCAGCAATTAACAAAATTCCATCGTACTGTGAGATTTCTCCATCCACAGATATTGCAACCAAGAGTAACATGACACCAATCATGATTGGAACTTCTTTTCTTGTAGTTGCCTTGCTTACAACTAGCGGAGAGATGATTGCGGATATTCCAATTACCATTCCTACGTTACTGATGTTGCTTCCAACTATATTGCCCAAGATTAGATCTGTATGTGCCCCTACTGTAGCTGCTATACTTGCAGCTAGCTCAGGAGTTGATGTTCCATATGCTACAACTGTTAAACCTATTACCATTTGACTAATCCTAAGTTTTTTGGCAATAGATACACCGCCGCTTACTAGCCAATTGCCACCAAAACATAGCATCACGAGACCCACTATGGTTAGCAATGCGTTAATGGCGATTTCCACGTGGAATCTTGAAATTGGTTTGTTTAAAACAAGCGTTTTACTGAAATTTCACACTTGAAACAACCAATCTAGATCTAGCAGTAATAGCCAGCTCAAGATATGGGTAGGACAGCTCAAAAAAAACTCACGTTAAGATTAATAAGGTAATTTACCGTACAATACCGTAATGAGATCTAGATTGACTTATGTTCCTATTGAGGTGGCAGACCAATTTAGTGACTTCATAATACAGAGACATGAGCAAGTATTGGATGCGGTAAAAGCTAGAACACGTGACTACAGTACTCTATCATTGCTTAAACTGCTATACCAACTTCGCAATAATTCCATAACATTTTCTGATTTGTATAACAAATCAAAAATTAGGATGAAAAAATCTTTCCTAAACTATCTGCATCTCTGTCTTGATTATCATTTCATTACAAAAAAACCGGTTGGACCAAACGTACTATACACTATCACGGAAAATGGTACTACCATGCTTAATCTGTTTATGAAAAATCGAGACTAGCATTATTATTCAGTAAAGGAATAATTAGCCTACAAAAATTTAACAGAGTGTGAAAGATAGATTATCCTCAGATAATGAAGTATATGAAATCAAAAAAACTGTTTTAAAAAGCCCTATAGTATTTGCGGGGTTTGTAGGCGCTGGTCTTGTGGGCCCATTAGCTGTAGGTTGTATGATTGATAAACTGAAAATGAAAGAGATTGCATATTTTAGATCAAAACATCTGCCTCCATCAACTGTTTTCATGCAAGGACGACTAAGACATCCGTTCCGTTTATACTCAAATAATGATGGAACAATCTGTGCAATAATATGTGAAATTACACTGCCCTTTGGATTGTATGATATTGTTAATACAATTTTAGATTGGGCAGAAAAAAATGGCTCACATGAAATTGTGATTCTAGACGGTGTTGCTAGTTCAAGTCATGATGATAAAGCGTTTTGTGCTGCAGAAGGAGACCTGTGTCGCGTTATGGAAGATAGTGATATCAGTATGATACATCAGGGATTTATCACTGGCGTTGCTGGCGGATTACTAAATGAATGTTTAGTGCGAAAAATTCAAGGAGTTACTCTATTAGTAAAAGCGAACGATAAGGGTGCGGATCCACTTGCAGCTGCTACTTTGGTAGAGGCTGTCAATAGAGCATATGGTATGAATATTGACACATCTGATCTTAGAAAAAAGAAAAATCAAATAGGTGCCGATTTTAAGGAACTTTCAGACAAATATACCGAGCATAGAAAAATAGACTCTAACATGTACATGTAATATGATAAAAAAATTATTTGTTCAAAAAAACGAGGTGAAAATATGGTAACTACATACAGAAAAGTAGGGGTAGACATTACTGGGATTAAAAAAAGCCATAGTGCGATTGGACAAATTATATCATCAACCCACAACCTTCAAAAATTAGCTAAAGTGGCACATGGCTTTGGTCATTATGCGGGAATAGTTGAAATACCTGGGAACAAATTTTTGGCTACACATACGGATGGAGTAGGTACAAAGATCATAATTGCAAACATGCTGAAAAAATACGATACAATAGGCATAGATTGTATCGCAATGAATGTAAACGACATAATTTGTGTTGGCGCAACACCAATTTCATTTGTTGACTATATAGCTGCGAATAAAAACAATCAGCATATTTTCAAAAAAGTGGTTAGGGGACTTGTAAAAGGTGCAAAGCAAGCACAAGTGCCAATTATTGGTGGAGAAACTGCCATCATGCCTGATCTGTTTTCTGGAAAGGGTTTTGCAATGGATCTAGCTGGTACGGTTGTAGGAATTCTTTCAAAAAAAGAGATGATGCTTGGAAAGTCAATTAAATCTGGAGATGCAATAATTGGGGTCAAAAGTAGTGGGCTTCATTCTAATGGATACACACTTGCAAGAAATGTGTTATTATCGAAATACAAACTAAATTCCAGAATAAAGGGGATAGGTCATCTAGGCAGTGCTATGCTAAAACCTACGGAGATTTATGTCAAGCCAGTACTCGAAGCGTTGGCAAAATGCCAAATCCATGGACTTGCACATATTACTGGTGGCTCGTTCACCAAACTCTTACGATTAAAAAACATTGGATATGATTTAGATAATCTTCCCAAAACACCTCCGCTTATGCAATTGATTCAAGATTGTGGTGTTAAAAGCAAGGAAATGTACAGGACGTTTAACATGGGAATAGGATTTTGTGTTGTTTCGCCAAAAAATAACGTTGTAAAAATTAGATCTATTTTCAAAAAACACAAGTTAGCAACTTATGAAATAGGTAAAATTACGAATAAAAAAGGAGTTTTCATCAATTCCAAAAAAATTGCATGACTTAATCTGAAATAAATTTTAACTATATAGTACAATATGTGGAAAATTTTATGATTAGTAAATGGATGTAGAGATCGCATCTCATTTCTCAATGAGAGGCTTGGTAATTGGAATGGTAGCACTTGTAGTGCTGAATGTTATGTTGTTCACGCTTCCAGAGTATGTTGGATTAGAACTTACCATTACAATGATGGCAACTTTGGGCGTCTTGATTGGCATGTATGTTATTTTGATCACGGAAGTGATCCACAGGACTGCTCTTGCTTTATTTGGCGCACTTGTGATGCTCATTGTTCTATTTTCTACTGGGGTACTTGACACGCATGACAGTGTAGACTTTGTAATCGGTGCGATTGACTTCAACACAATTGGACTGCTTTTAGGAATGATGGTGATTGTTGGAATTTTAGGAGAAACAGGAATCTTTCAATACATTGGAATCAAGGCTGCAAAAATTTCAAATGGAAATGTCTGGAAGTTAATGGTTTTGCTGGCAGTAATAACTGCCGTTGGTTCTGCGTTTCTGGACAATGTAACAATGGTCTTGCTTATGGTACCTGTTACAATTTCAGTCTGTAGAATACTAAACATTAATCCAATATCGCTGATTTTAGCGCAGATTTTTGCTTCCAATATTGGTGGAGCAACAACTCTGATAGGTGATCCACCAAACATTATGATTGGTTCTGCAGCTGGAATTGATTTTATAACGTTTGCATATCACATGACGCCAGAAATTATTCTAACCATGGGTGTTGCAATTATACTTTTCAAATTCATGTTTAGAAAAGATCTTAAACAAAAACCGGAAAATGTTCAAAAGCTTCAGCAGTTAGACGCATCAAAAGAAATCAAAGACAAAATGTTGCTAAAAAAATCAGCGATAGTTCTTGGCGCTGTAATTCTAATGTTTATGTTACATGGCATGATAGGCCTAGAAGTATCTATAATTGCGTTAGGCGGTGCAGCGGTACTTTTGGTAATAACTGGCAAACAGCCGTACGTAGCATTAAGACATGTAGAATGGCCAACACTGCTTTTCTTTTGTGGATTGTTTATCATAGTCGGCGGTGTTGAGCTTTCCGGCGCTTTAGAGCTGATGGCACATAACATATTGGAAATTACTGGCGGTGATCTTGGAAAAACATTGTTCGCAATTGTTATGACGTCTGCGTTTGCGTCTGCTTTCGTAGATAATATTCCATTTACGGCAACAATGATTCCAATAATAGAAAGCATCTCAGCTGACCCGTCATTCTCTAACACATTGGCTGAATACACATACAATCCACTGTGGTATGCACTGGCCTTTGGTGCTGACCTTGGAGGAAACGGCACGCTAATTGGAGCAAGCGCAAATCTTGTGGCAATAGCAGTTGCTGAGAAATTTGGCTATAGGATATTCTTTAGAGAGTTTCTTATCAAGGGTATGCCAATAATGATTATAACAACAATGGTTGCGTTTGGGGCATTTTATCTAAGAGTGCTTTACTTCCCATAAAAAAAGAACATAAATTCAAGCGTTTCCTCGAGATCAGTATTGTCGGAAACTGATAAAAAACCTGATATGACGGATGCTTTATCTTCACATCTACTAGGTGGAAAAAAGCATCACGATGAAGATAAGAATGTTGAAACTGAAGAGATTAAACATCTGGAAAAGGGTGCTGACTATCTTACAACCTTATTACTTCAACAAGGTGTAAAGGAAACAAAAACTAAAGCAAAAAAAACACCCCCAAAGTTGGAAGAACTAAAAAAAATATTTGTTCAAAATCTTCTCAAGGCTGGATATGTAAAAGTTGATGATAAAGATAGAACTATACTCACTGATGATGGTCAAAAGTTTCTTGCCAACCAAACAAAAAATGCTGCAATTAGAGTTGAATTAGCTAAATTAAAAAATTTGGAATACAGAAGGAGTTTGGAAAGAAAAACCAAATCTCATAGTAAAAAAAGAAAGAAAAAACGATAGAGCCTATTCACATAATATTGTAAATATTTAGTATTATGATTTTATCAACCCATAGTGAAGAATAAAAATGGCTAGAAAATGTTTTTACATGTGAAGATATCAGGGCAAATAAAATTTGTTATAAAATCATGTGCAATTTTCTCAATTCTGTCTTTTGGTTTTTCCCTAACCGGATTTCTTTTTCCAGACGACTCGTCTATAATTGGAGATCCGCTTATAGTTAGCAATCCAAGCCTAGAACATATTTTGGGACATGTATTTTTTGGAATGATTGCGGGAGTGCTTAGTCTACGTTTAAAATATGTATTCTTGATTGGAGCTTTTGCATTACTGCTTGATGCTGATCATTTACTACAGTTTTTTAATGTGGAAATGATTTCACGCATGGTACACTCAGTGCCATTCGCAATAATTATCGCTGTAATAATGCTGTATGTTTTTGGAAAAAAAGACTATCGCTTGGCAGCCATCTCATTTTCTGCCATCATATCACATATTGCTTTTGATGTTTGGTTTGCTGGGCAAATTTATCCCGGCTCAACAGGTGGATTCCCACTATTTTCTCCTTTTACAGTTGAAATTATACGATTCCAAGGATTGGATTGGTTATATTTAGAAATCTTGGCTATTGTAATTGTTGGAATTATAGCAATACTTGACCGTAAAATTTCTATAAAGAATCATATTGAAAAATAGTTATAATAACAGATGAAAAACTCAAATTTCTCTAATGCATGTCGTGAGATATCACAAAGTCTATTGCAAATTACTGAACTTACAAAAAATCATACAAAATCAGAGATCAAAAGAATTTGTACAAAATACTCTTTGGATAAAATTCCAAAAAATTATGAAATTTTATCAACGGTCGATGGAAAATCATATGAAAAACTCCAAACGATTTTGCTTAAAAAACCAGTAAAAACTGCATCCGGTGTAGCAGTAATTGCACTAATGCCAAAACCATACGCGTGCCCTCATGGAAGATGTACTTATTGCCCAGGTGGAATTGAATTTAATACTCCAAATAGCTATACGGGAAAAGAGCCTGTTACAATCAGTTCCATTAAAAATGGATATGATGCAAATATTCAGATCACTTCAAAACTTAACCAGCTACACATATTTGGACATGACACAACCAAAATAGAATTAGTTGTTGTTGGTGGAACATTTCTTTTCATGCCAAAGGATTATCAAGAGAACTTTATCAAATCATGCTACGATGCATTAAATGGATTTCCATCACCAAACTTGGAAATTGCCATGGAAAATAATCAGAAGACAAAAAATAGGAATGTTGGCTTCACTATTGAAACAAAGCCAGATTATTGTAAAAAAGAACATGTTGACCTAATGCTCTCATATGGCGTAACAAGAGTTGAGATTGGTGTGCAAAGTCTACACGAGCGAGTTTACAAGATTGTCAATAGGGGACACAACTACAATGATGTTATAGATTCGTTTCAAATTTCAAAGGATTCCGGATACAAAATAGTTGCGCATATGATGCCAGGCTTGCCTACCATGACACCTAATGAAGACATTAACGATTTCAAGAAGCTATTCAATGACTCGAATCTCAAACCAGACATGTTAAAGATATATCCATCATTGGTTTTGAAAAATACTCCACTGTACAACGATTACCTGGAAAAAAAATACAAGCCGTATACTGACGAAGAAATGCTACATGTACTTACTGAAGCAAAAAAAATGGTTCCAAAATGGGTTAGAATTATGCGCGTTCAGAGAGAAATTACGCCTGGTGAAATTCAGGCTGGTCCAAAAGCAGGCAATCTAAGGCAAATTGTTCAGAAACGATTGAAAGACCAAGGATTTTCTTGTAAATGTATTAGATGCAGAGAGGCAGGACTTTCTAGAAAAAATATGCCTTCAGAATTATTGAAACTTAACAAAGAAGAATATGATTCCTCAAATGGAAGAGAGATTTTCATTTCTTTTGACGATGAAGATGAAACAATTTATGGATTCTTGCGCTTAAGAAAACCAAGTGAATTGGCACATAGAGATGAAATTACTCCAAATTCATGTATAGTTAGGGAGCTTCATGTGTTTGGGAAATCAATTAAGATTGGTGAACACGAAGAAAACAGTATTCAGCATTCCGGGTTAGGTAGAAAATTGATGAGTGAGGCAGAAAAGATTTCCAAGGAAGATTTTGATGCAAAAAAACTTCTTGTGATTAGTGCAGTTGGCACACGTGAATATTACAAAAAATTGGGCTACTCATTAGATGGACCATACATGTCGAAGCAATTGAGGTAAATAATGGCTGAACAAAAAATAATCGGTAAGGGTACGTGGATAGACAAACTAGCCTTTGAATTAATTGAACGTGAAAAGCAGCTTGGGCGAGACATTGATGGCATTATTAGGGTAGAAAGTGGGTTAGGTGCTTCCGGCATTCCACATATTGGTAGTCTAGGCGATGCTGTTAGAGCATACGGTGTAAAATTAGCTCTTGAAAATTTGGGCTACAAATCTGAATTGATAGCATATTCAGATGATCTAGATGGATTACGAAAAATCCCAGAGGGATTAGATGTCAAAGAAGAAAATATGGGTAGAAGAGTATCTGCTATTGATGATCCTCTATGTGATGAACATGATTCTTATGGTGAGCATATGAGTAGTTTACTTCTAGATGGTCTTAACAGGCTTGGAATAGAATATGAACACAAAACAGCAAGCCAAACTTACAAAGAGG
Source organism: Marine Group I thaumarchaeote (assembly GCA_013390375.1). GTDB lineage: Archaea > Thermoproteota > Nitrososphaeria > Nitrososphaerales > Nitrosopumilaceae > Nitrosopelagicus. Next base: position 3,263 of record JACATA010000024.1, on the reverse strand, counting down.
GTCTTTTGACAGAACAAATTCACAAAATACTTGTCAATAGTAAAAAAATTGGAGACAAGATTGAGGAATTAACAGGTCAAGAAAAATTCCAAAATATTCTTCCATATTTTCCTGTTTGCAAAAACTGTGATCGATTATACACGACAGAATCTTTTGAATACATTGAAGATGAAAAAAAGGTTAGGTATAGATGTAAAGATTCTGAAATTGGTTCTAATATAATCAAAGGTTGTGGACATGAGGGAGAATCTGATATCACAAAAGATCTTGGAAAGTTAGCATGGAAGGTTGAGTTTGCTGCTAGATGGCAAGCATTTGATATAAGATTTGAAGCACATGGAAAAGACATCATGGACTCGGTCAAAGTAAACGACTGGGTTTCAGATGAAATACTTGAATTTCCACATCCCCACCATGTAAAATATGAGATGTTCTTGGACAAGGGCGGCAAAAAAATATCAAAATCTCTTGGAAATGTTGTGACATCAGAAAAATGGCTAAACTATGGAACATCTGAATCAATTCTCCTCTTACTTTACAAGAGAATTACTGGTGCGAGAGAACTTGGGTTTGAAGATATCCCTGCACTGATGGACGAATATAATGAATTAGAAAACATCTACTTTGGAAAAACCAAGGTGGATAACGAAGCAAAACTCGTAAAATCTAAGGGTCTTTATGAATATGTTAATCTTCTAAGACCTCCAGAGAATCCTAGCACACATGTAAGCTATAGACTGTTAATAGAATTATGTAAAATATTCAAAGATAATCGGATAGAATACGTAACTTCAAAGCTGATTGATTATGGTACAATAAAGGAAGAAGGAAAAGATGATGTAGAAGAACTGATCAAACTAGCTGGAAATTATTCTGATGACTTTGAAGAAACAAAAATACCTGCTACTAAGATTACAGTCGATGATTCATCTAAAGTTGCCTTGAAACAATTAGCCGATTTATTACAAAAGGATGAGACACTGGAAGATCTACAAAATTCAATATACAGTATAGCAAAGGAAAACCAGGTTCAGCCAAAAGACTTTTTCAGGATTCTTTACCAAATTATCCTTTCAAAAGATCGTGGACCAAAAATTGGACCGTTTATTGAAGACATTGGAAAGAAAAAGGTTGCAGATGCTATTTCCAAGCATATTTGATCATCATGGTGCATAATGAACACAATAAACCAAAAAGAAGCGGTTCTTTACTTTTGATTATTTTGGGCGCAATATTATTCATGATTGGTCCAACTCAATATCAAAACTCCCCTGAATTAGGAATACTTGCCCTAGTTTCTGGATTCATTTTGGGCGGAATTGGTTTTTACTTAAAGTATGTAAAAGGGAAAATAATTAGATAAAAAATAGAAGAAAAAGGTGAATTTGTGTGAATTGGTTTAAAAGCTCCAGAAAAAAAGAATCAGAAGATTACGAGAAAGAATTTCTCTCACGCTATAAAAAACAGCAAAAAGCAAAGCCAGAGAAAAAGGCATCAAAACATAAGAAAGTCATAGAAATAGAGTCGGATGAAAAAAATCAAGATGTTGAAATTAAAATACTAAAAAAAGAACCAGAACCACTTTCTACAAAATTCGAATCTGCCAAACAGGAATACAACGTTACAATAAAAAATTTAATGGATGCAAAAAAAGTATTGAACGGTATAAAAGAAGATATTCAAAAATCAAATAGTGAATACGCTGACATTATTTCAAAAATCAAATCGACTCGAGTAGAACTACTCAATGTAAATAATGAGCTCCGGGAAAAAACTGAAGAAACTGAAAAAACAACAGAGGAATATAAAAAACAAAACATGCTAACTCAGGAAATAAACAATTCTAAAAGAGAATTATCTGAAATAAAAGATGAAATTAAAAAATACAACAAGGAACTTGAATCTGTTAGAACAAAAGCGGATAATTCTCCAGATGTTAAGAAAATGAAAGGAGAAAGAGAAAAGATTGAAAACGAAATAATACAAAAAAGAAAGGAACTAGATTCTGGATTTAGAGAGCTTAAATTCATTAAAGATGAAATGACGAAATCCAGTAAGAGCGAAGGAACAGAAAAAATTGTTGATGCAGCTAGTGCAGTAGTAGCATCCATGAATCAGAAATTGCAGACTACGCTAACAGAGTTAAACGCAGTAAAAAAAGCCCTTGAAGATGAACGAGGACGACGAAAAAATTCTACTTAACTAGATCAAAACTTATAATGCTTTTTCCATTTAGTTTTTAATTCTTCTTCTGTATAACCAAGATCATAAAGTGGTGAAAGTATTTCACTTAACTTTTCGATTTTCACTAAGATGATAGATTTGATCGAGCTTTTAACTCCTGACGTTTTGTAATATGAAATAATTTTACTAAATTTATCACCAGATGAAATTATTTCTGCAATTCCCTTAAAACGATATCCTCTTCGTGAAAATGGATCAACTACATTAATTTCAATTGATGGATTATGCTTTAGATTTTCTACTGTTTGAGGTGAATGTATATGCGCAAAAGCCAGATGTGATTCATCTAATATCATGATGGTGCCTTTAGGAGATAGATTTGGCGTATTATCAGCGGAGATTGTTGCAACATACCCTAGTTTTTGAAAGTTAACAAAATTTTTTATTTCTTCAGTAATAATAACCATATAAAATATTTTTTTCTAATCCTAATTAAATAAAAAGGCGGGCCCGGCAGGATTCGAACCTGCGACCTAACGCTCCGCAAGCGTTCGCACTATCCAGGCTATGCAACGGGTCCAATTCATAACACTCTTAAATTTTTAGAAGGTTTATAGATTGTTTTTTAATCTAGACAGATATTAGTTTTCGTACTTTTTTAGTTATTCACTTTCATCTGTTTTCGGTTCCTGCTCTAACGGTTTTGATGCCCTTTTCTTTGGTTTTGATTTTTGTTGAGAGTACCCATAGATATTCTGAGTCCTTTCCCAAGCTTTGAGTGCAGCATCACGATCTTCTTGATCTTTCTTTATGTCTGGTTTTGGTTCCACCTCTAACAGTTTTGATGCCCTTTTCTTTGGTTTTACTTTTTTCTGATTCTTATATCGTGCAAGATATTCTTTCTCGTAATCTTTTAGCTCTTTCTTTTTATCTATTTTTGGTTCTAGTTTTGGCTCTAACGGTTTTGATGCCCTTTTCTTTGGTTTTGATTTTTGTTGAGAGTACCCATAGATATTCTGAGTCCTTTCCCAAGCTTTGAGTGCCGCATCACGATCTTCTTGATCTTTCTTTATGTCTGG
>JACATA010000023.1 GCA_013390375.1 Marine Group I thaumarchaeote | reverse complement strand
GTTTTTGTATTACCTGAACTTTCTATTTTTGTGACAGAACCCGAGCCTGAACCTGAACAAGATGCCGAATACCAAGGGAGTCATTTTACTCCTGATGTATTTTGTCCTTTCTGCAATCAGAATGTAAAAGAACATGCCAAAGGTTGTATTGGAAAGAGATTTGCATCTACAGCTAAGGACAGATCTGAAAATTCTGAAAGACTAAGGAAGCTTTACAAAAATCGATAAATCAAGTATAACATCAAATACACAGTTTTAGCTACAAGTCAGGTGGCAAAAAGTCAGATTCTTTTGATTCATCCACTCCTTCTGAATAAAATTCAGCCCTGTAAACTGAACCATCTTTTAGAAGTGCATGGATAAAACTATCAGATTCTTTTCCGTCTACCAGTATCCGTGATTTTGATTCATCCATGTCTTTCATTGGGAATTCCCAAATCCATAGAAAATGACCAATTTCAAATGGGTATTCTTCTTCCCATTCTACATAAACGGTTCCGTCATCCGTAAGTGTATACATAGTTCTCTGGCAGTCTGAAGCCAACAAGTCATCGCCTAGACTGTCACCAAACCCAATATTGGCAGGAACGGCTGCCTTATTTCCATCCACATACAACTCCAAAGTTATCGACATTTTGTATGGTGTATTTCTGTTCTCAATGCAAACTTTGAGTGGATCACTCTGGCCAAGAAAACCCTGAACAACGCTACTGGTGACGCCAACGACAACCCCAATGATAAGTAAAATTATGAGAAACCTGATGGTTTTTCTTCTTCTCCTTGGATCGCCCGTTCCTGGCCAACGCATAAATCAAAAACACCTGATTTGCATAAAGTCGTTTCTATAATTCTATTATCTCAAGTGTGTCAAACTGGTCCTGATGGTCAGCAATGTAAAATGTGATTGGGGTAGAATCAATTTCGACCCATTCTGACTCTCCCCTATATTCAACATAGTCCTCAACAGATACACCAGGACCAGAACACCTAACAAGAACCCTCTTTTGTGTATTCAACGGAAAAGGAAGCCGTAACACTTTGCCTCTCCTTTCATCTTGTATGTTTATTGTGAATTCGTCTTTTTCAAATCTTACCTTTCCATTAAAATAACTTTCACGAATGTCAAGATATTTTATTTGCAGAACATATTTCATGAAAATACTAACGATCTAGTATGTTAAAAATTATAAAATGAAAAAGAATGTTTGTTGGTTAGATTACTTGCCAGGGTCTTGTAGCAAATACTATGACATAAGCAGCTAAAATGATAATGCTCTGGTATGCAAGCATTCCGTATGGGATTGGTTTTATGATTGCCTCTCCATCTACCACTACCGTTGTTCCTGGTCCTAGACCTGGTCCTACGTTGGCTACATTAAGTTGAGTGTGGACGTGGTAAACACCCGGTTCTAATGCCTTAGCAGTGATTGCATAATTTGTTATAGAGTTGCCAGGTATCTCGAAGACAACTCCTGGTGGGTCTCTAGCCATAATCTCCCATCTGTTACCGGAGTTTGTTGATTCTGAAAATAGGGAAATCCATCCTCTTTGGTCCCTTTCAACAAGGCTTACTAATGTTCCAGAAAGAACAAGAGTTTCACCGGTAGTTAGTGATTGTCGAGTAATCGCCTCATTTTGAATTTGAATAAAACGACTTTGCAGTTGTGCCTGAACACCATGAGCCTCAGCAGATTGAATAATCTCGGCAACATTTGGACCATACATACCAAGTACGAAAATAGCGCTAACTGCAACTGCTAGAAATTTTTTATCGACCATCTTATCAATCCCACTTTGACCAAGCAGCCATCCATCTATACGTCCATGTATTCATCTTACAACCTAATGCTGCAAACGTACATGCTAGTACAGCTCCCGCTCCCGCCCCCAGAGCTACTGGGCTATTGTAGAACTTACCGACCTGCGGTTCTATAGGCGTCATGTATGGAGGCAATGTTGGTCTTGGATACTTGAATGCAGTTTCTAGTGGATCCGCAATCAACATCAACTGTACCATATTGAACAGTGGCATTGACATTCCGACTAAAACTCCACCAAAGAATATCAGCGAGTGTTTATTCTTCTTCGTCGCCCAATACGCCAAGTCCAATAACATACAAGATGGAATCCACATTGGATGAACGATGAAATCTACTGGATAGCCAAGTGCAAACCACGCAACTTTTGCAACCCATGTATAGACTTGCATAATCAGACCATAATACGTTGCCGTACCAGGTACGCCAGTAAATGTAAGATAATACACAGCACCAACAACAGTCATCAGAGTATTAGCAATTGAGAATACTACAAATGATGTCCAGGCCCAATCTGTATAGAAGATATAATCTCCAGAGTTAATTGTTAACAAAGTGGAATTGACTGCAACTACAACTATGAATAAGTAGTGAGTACAACGTCTCAGCCAGACCATTAAAGATCTAGCACTAATGTGAGTATATAAAATTTTATGAAGTTTCGCAGATCGAGATACGCAAAAAACCTAGAAATTAAAAAACGGTTTTTTTTAAATGTAAACATGGATTTTTTTAAAGTCGATCGATATCACATCGCGAATATTAAGAAAACTTTAATAGCATTCCGTAATTAGATTTTGCATATGGCTCTACCGAAAGGATTTGGCAGTGGCTCTGGCGGAGCAAGCCGTGCTGACGTCGAAAATATGATTGGTAGGCGTATTGAAAACTATACTGGCATTATCACACTTTCCTACTTGGGTGCATTTTTTGCAACAGTATTTGGAACAATGGTCGGTTACCTGTATTATCCATGGGCATACGCATCAGCTAGTGGTCACTTTGCAATGATTGTTTTGGGAATCGTTGAAGCTCTTGGTTATATCTTCTGTGTCAAGGTTGCTGAGGAGGGAACATCTAAGAATAGCAATGGTCTGGTAGCAATTACTCTTGTAGGCACAACAATATTTATGTTGTATGTGGCTATGTACGTCTCTTAACAAAAATTACTAGTTTTTTGATAGGATTTTCGAGTGTTACAAAATTTGTATTTAAGCTATTTCCCATAGATCAAATAATTCTCAACTCTTTGTGATCTTTTCTTGCCTTTGCGCTAGAAAACAATGATTTGAAATTATGAGACCTGACTCAACAAATTCAGCAGGTTTATCCACAGGAACCAAGACCATTTGTAAAGTGGGCAGGAGGGAAAAGGCAGCTCTTACATGAATTAGAGAGAAACTATCCAAAAAAATTTGACACTTATTTTGAACCGTTTCTTGGAGGCGGGGCTGTTATGTTCAATCTGTTGGCAAAACATCCAGATATGAAGTGTCATGTATCTGATCTAAACTCTGATTTGATTTTGACATATGTAGCAATTAGAGACAAAGTAACTGAAGTAATAGAATCTCTGGAAAACCATTCTAAAAAATATCAGAAAAATACAAATTTTTATTATTATCACGTGCGAGAGTCGGAACCAACATCCCAGATTGAAAAAGTATCAAAACTAATTTTCTTAAACAAGACGTGTTTTAATGGACTTTACCGTGTAAATAGTAAGGGAAAATTTAATGTTCCATTGGGCAGATATACAAACCCAAACATTGTCAATAAAGAGAACCTACTAACAGCTAGTCGAATCTTACAGTCTTCAAATTTAGAATTTTTCTGCAGAGATTTTGAGACTGTTTTACACGATATCAAAAAAGGCGATTTTGTCTATTTTGATCCTCCTTATCAGCCAGTTAGTAATACAGCCAATTTCACAAGTTACACAAGTAGGAATTTTACCGATGATGATCTTGAAAGGTTAGTAAATCTTGCCGAAAAATTAGATTCTATAGGATGCAAAGTTTTGCTTTCAAATTCAAAGTCTAAGAAAGTAGAAAATTCATTTTCCTCATCAAAATGGAAAATCAAAGAAATTCAAGTAAATAGGGCAATAAACTCGGACTCTAAAAAGAGAACTGGTCATTCTGAAATTCTGGTTAAGAACTACTAAAGCTCCGAGCGGGATCTGAACCCACGACCTTTACATTACCAATGTAACGCTCTACCAGGCTGAGCTATCGGAGCATGTCGATTCGTCAACAAAAATCCTTATAATTCTTGGTAAAATTTTTCAGAACCATAAACTGTTAAATTTCGTTGGCAGCTAACTAGACTAGTGCAGGAGTAGTCAAGCCTGGCCAAAGAAAGCATGTATGCTTTTGGACACGCGGGACTTAAGATCATAAAAATGGGTGATCCCGTCTCTCAGGAGTTCGTGAGTTCAAATCTCACCTCCTGCACTTATTTTGCTTGTTTAATTCCTTTAGAGTTTAGTACTTCGTAAACATCAGGAAGTCCGAAGACATAACCAATATGGACGCAGTTTTTTTCTTCACATAGCAAACAGTAAAGTTCATTATTTTGAATTGCAACTTCGGCAATTCTGTTTTTAATATTGTCTTTTAGAATAATTCTATCTGAATCAACTGAAACCTTTTCCAATTTAGGTGCATAACGTGCAAAGGTTTTGTCTTTTTTCATTACATCTTCTAGCAGATATGTAACATATCCTGAAAAACTGTTGACACCTTTCAATGTCAACTCGCCTTTATTCTTTTGATATGTCTGGTTAAATTTATCGTAAACTGCTTCTGATAATGTTAATGATTTAAATCCTGGTTTTGGCATTACGTACCCTTACCGTACATTAAAGTACTCAACTATATAATGTTTTTTGTTAGTATTTTTTTTTACCATTGAGAATTATCCTTTATACAAGATAAATGCAGTTTACCACCATGACAAGAGGATATCAAACTGAGGAGATAAAAGAAAAACTAGTAGATTTACTTAGCAATTCTAAGACAGGACTTTCTGGACTTGAAATTTCTGAAAGATTGAGCATTAATCGTATCACTGCAACAAAATATCTTAATGTGTTTGCCGCTGAAGGACTGATTAAACAAAAAAACATTGGTAACGTTAATCTGTGGTTTATCGAGGAAGGCACAGAGAAATTTCGTTTTCCCGAAGATTTTTTTAAAGTTAAATCTAAATACTTTGAACATCTGACCGCACGAAAAGAAAAACTGGCATATAATCTGGTTAGAAACTGTTTTCATTCTACAACACAGCCAGTAAAGATCATAACAGAGATAATCGTTCCTGCAATCCAGTCAGTATATGATATTTTTGATCAAGGCAAGATTGGAAAATCTGAACTTAATTTTCTTGAAAAAATTATTTCAAACTCAATACAAATCGTTAATCTTGAAAATTTTGAGATCGACCCAAAAAAGAATGTAATTGCCATATCAGCTGACCATCAAAGTACCCTCTTTTCAGAGGCTGCGTCCGCTTCTTTCCATGCAGATGGTTGGCAGGTTTATTCCCTAGGTGACATGTCTTCCTCTATTGATGTTTTATTTGATCTTGATTTACAGAAGTTTCTAACGAAAGTTTGGAAGCCAGGGACGGGAATAATGGTAATAGTAGTATTTTCGTCAACAGAAGAGAGCATGAAATTCTTTGCAGAATCTGTAAATTCTATAAAATTAAAATCCAGAAGGAGCCTATATCTTGCCATTTGCGGCGATATGAAAAAAAATGCTGAAATTGAGGCTGATTTGATAGACGAAGACCTTGAAGCTATATTACAATGGTCCCAAACAACCTTTGAGAGTTCTGTTTCATAATTTTAAGAAATGGGCCCGGTGAGATTCGAACTCACGACCTTTCGATTATCAGTCGAACGCTCCAGCCAAGCTGAGCTACGAGCCCTGAAAAATTTTCTCAGATTACGTGTTTTAAGTTTGCTGTCCCTTCCATTTGATTGAACATCCAATGGATGGGTCAAAATCCTTTTCTATTTTTTCCCCTGCAAGATATTTTTCAATGTTCTTCTGCATCGTGTTTTCAGTAGCGGTATCATCTGGATTCATGGCATTATCAATCCTACCATGAAAAATCAACTTTCTGTTTTGATCAAAAAGGAATGGATCAGGAGTACAAATTGCACCATATTTTTTTGCCACATCTTGTTTCTCGTCTACAAGATAATCAAATTTTATACCTTTTTCATTGGCAATTTTTTTCATATTTTCAAAACTGTCATCAGGATATTCAATAGAATCATTACTATTGATGCCAACTAATGCTATGTTTTCATTGAATTTTTCATGAATCTGTTTTATTGCATCAATTTTTGCCTTCACATATGGACAGTGATTACAAATGAAAATTATTAGCAATCCTTTGCTTTCTGCATAGCTGTCAAGAGAGTGCATTTTATCATCAATTCCCATAAGCAAAAAACCAGGTGCACTATCTCCAGTTTTTAGTGAGATTTTGGATTCTAATAGAACCATTAAAAAAAATTCTGCTGAATCAAATAAAATCCTTGCCAATCAAAGACAACAATTAAAATCTACACGACAATGATTCAAGAGGAGGGCTGATAGTTCAGACTGGTAGAATACTCGCCTTGCACGCGAGTGGTCAGGGGTTCAAATCCCCTTCAGTCCAGTTTAAAAAACACCAAAACTATAAAACAGATTATCGATCACTCGCGAGTTTGAAAATTTTAGATCAACTTAAATAGGAAATATGGGGCGGTAGTAAATATGGGAGTAGCTGACATGTGGCCTGTGTATATTCCACTTATTGCTGGATTATTGCCAGGATTAGTTTACTTTTTTGTTATTACTGCTAGAAGAACTGGTCGGTAAGCAAAACCCGCTTTTAATTTTAGTATGATGTTTTAGTTGTTTTGTATATGAAAAACTATAATCTATCTTCAAACATAGTTCTTTGATGGAATTATTTGATCTCGTTGCTATGGGAGGAACATTCGATGCTATTCATAGCGGCCATATGGCATTATTAAACAAAGCATTTTCAATTTCATCCAAAGTCATTATAGGTCTTACCAGTGATCAATTAGCCACAAAAAAAGGAAAAAACCTAGTTAACGATTATTCAAAAAGACTTTCATTGTTAAAATCCGTGATTGAGAAAAACTTTCCAAATATATCATATGAGATAAGCAAGCTGGAGAATGACTTTGGACCGGCAGTTATTGAGGGTTCCGTGAAAGCTTTAGTTGTAAGCGAGGAAACTAGTAACAAAGGGTTGCTTCTTAATGACTTGAGGGCGGAAAGAAATCTTTCTCCAGTAAAAATAGTAGTCGTACCAATGGTCCTAGCTGAGGATGGAAAGGCCATCTCAACTACTAGAATTAAGAATTCTGAGATTGACGGTAGTGGGAATTTGAATTGACAACCAACTTGCCTATCTTTGAGTAAGTGGAATAAAACAAAAAATTTGACATGTAATAATATGAGCATTACTAATAAAATGCTAAATAAAATCGACAATGATATCACTAACCTAAAGCATAGTCTTCATCCAGAAAGCATAGATTACTGGTACAAGAAAATCATCGATGAAACAATTGAGATTGTTCCTCCTTGGTTAGTGAATAAAATCAATGTTAAACAAGATCTAATTCTTCCATTGAAATTTAACATAAATATTTCAAAAAGGGCAGTTAGTTACTTCATGCAAGTAATAGATTATAATTTAGAAAAAATGCCTTATACAACTAGACTATACTTTTTGAAAGTTCAGGAAATTATGAGTGCTGAGATGGACAAATCATTAGTGTGAATTTACTCTTTTATAATTTCCACAGTGCTTTCTACAATTTTGGTATCTATTATTTTATGTTTTTTTTCGATTACTGGTTGAATAAAATCCGTAAAAAGCAGAGCTTGATTATTATCTTTTAAAATAACACTATGAGCAGATTTGTCTTTTATTGAAAGAATTATCTCGTTTTCGATTACATTCAAAATTTCAGCGATATAAGTTTCCTTTGTTTCATTAACAAAAATTAGGCTACCAAGTTTTTGAGCTTCATACTTATCCCGGCAGTGTATTGTTATCTGGTTCAATCTTTCAAGAGAAATTTGTCAAGTTGGTCTCTTGCCATTTCACGTTTTTGCTGGTGAGATTCCAAGAATTTGTTAATTTTTTGAATCAGAATTTCCTTAAGCTCGCCAGTTAACATCTTTCCAGATTTGTAATCATCATGGATCTGCTTGAGTTTTTTGTCGTCCGGTTCAAAAAAGATTCTAAGATATTGATATGAGACATCAATGTCTGGATTACCACCTTTTTTTCTATGCTCTTCTATGTCTGGCTGACCTCCAGAAAATGCATACTTGTTAATCTTCTTTTTTACAGTTTCAGGAGAGTCAGTAGTGTATATCGTCTCATTTTCATTAGATCCAGACATCTTTCCTTTAGTACCTCCAAGTGGTGGAATCATAATATTATGAATCAGTGCTGGTTTTGGTTTGTTGATTTTTGGCGCTACATCCCTTGTAATTCGAAAATGCGGATCCTGATCAACTCCAAACGGAATCAAAACAGGCATGTCTTCTATAAAGCACGGAGCAGATTGTAAGGAAGTGTAAAATATCATTCCAACATTAGTTTCATTTTCAAATCCAAAAACTGCCTTTGTATTTGAAAAATTTATTCTCTTTGCAACTTCTGCCGCAATTGGATATAGGGTCTTTATGTTTTTTGTATCAATAATGATCTTAGTATTTTCTGGCTTGAAACCCAATGCTATGAAATCAAGTGCGTTTTCAAGCGCAAACTGGGATGTTTTTTCTAACGTCATGTCTTTTTTTGACCAAAATTTTTCGTCATCTGTAAGCTGAAAATACATTTTTGCTCCAAACTTGTCTTGAAGCCATTTTGCAAAAACCCATGGGACTAGATGGCCAATATGCGTATGACCAGAAGGCCCTCTGCCGGTGTATAGAAAGAATTTCTTACCCTTTTCATAATCATCCAAAAGCCTATTCAAATCCCTATGTGAGAAAAAAATGCCCCTTCTCAGCATGAAATGTGATTCGTTGGTAAACTTTTCAATCTTTGATAAAAGCTCTGGAGTAATTTTTTGTGTCCCAAATCTTTTGATCAGTTTGTCATAATCAATATCACCCTCAACGTTCCAAGGTGTGACAACAAAATCATCCGCTGGCATTCAAGGTTGACTTTGATTTAATGTTAAAAAGTCTTATCTCATTCTTATGATCACTTTCTAATCAAAAAAACTGTAACAATTGTCCTAGCTAATTTAATTAAGTCTTTTTGGAACGATGAACATTGTCCCATGTTCTACATGACATTGAAAAACAAGTTATCAAGGTTTTGCAATCGGAGCCAAATTTAACCGAGGAGGGGATATCCCAGAAAACTACACTCTCAATGGATCAAATTAGGCGTGGAGTAGAATGGCTTCGCCAGAAAAAACTTGCAGATGTAACTGAAACCACTAGCATTTCTTTAAGCCTTGGAAAAAATGGTCTAGAGGCTCTAAAAAATGGGTTGCCTGAACGAAGACTTGTAACACTTGTTCAAGATGGTCCTAAAACATTTGATGAGATACGAAGCAGTTTGCATGGATTTGACTTTAACGCGGCAATTGCCCATGCAAAAAGGAATGACTGGATTAACATAGAAAAAACAGATACAGGATCAAAGATTTCGTTAAAAGATCCGGACGCAGATGTTCCTAATGATTCGGACCTAATAATTTCAAAACTAGGCGAAAGAACTATTGTTCCTACAGAATTTGATAACACACCTTTAGCTGAACCACTGAAATCTCTAATGGAAAGACCTGATTTTATTATTCAACATGAGGAAAAAACAAAAACGGTCTCTCTTTCTGAAACTGGCAAAAAGATTGACCTTGAAAAATTAGATAGTGGGGCAATAGACGTTGAGGCAGACGTACCTCATGTACATGCCGCAAGGATACATCCACTAAATGATACCATAAATGAAGTTAGGGAAACTTTTGTTCATTTAGGATTTACGGAAATTATTGGAGATTTGTCTCAATCAAGTTTTTGGAACTTCGACGCATTGTTTACTCCACAGGATCACCCAGCTCGAGAACTGCAAGACACGTTTTATCTCAAGGGTCTAAATGCAAAGCAGCTTGCAACACCAACCCAAATCAAGAATGTATCAAGCGCCCACAAAAAAGGATGGAGATACTATTGGGACATACAGGAAGCGAAAAAAATGGTCCTGCGGACGCACACTACTTGTGTTACTATAAAATATCTTGCAGACAAAAAACCAGATGAGGCAAGAATATTTTCATTAGGACGAGTTTTTCGTAATGAAAAGGTAAGTTACAAGCATTTAGTTGAGTTTAATCAGGTTGAAGGTATCGTTGTGGGAAAACACATAACATTACGAGACTTGATGGGAATACAAAAGGAATTTTATCGCAAAATTGGTCTTACTAAAGTAAAGTTTTGGCCAACATTCTTTCCTTATACCGAGCCATCTCTGCAGTCGATGGTTTACAACGAGAGACTTGGAAAATGGATTGAACTGTTTGGTATGGGAATATTTAGACCAGAAGTTACAAAGCCATTGGGAATTACAAAACCAGTACTGGCTTGGGGTGGTGGCATTGAAAGGATTGCCATGTTAAAATTTGGATTAGACGACGTAAGGGAATTTTACAACAACAATCTTAGTTGGTTGAGGACAGCTTCAAAATGCCAGTAGTTGAGCTTAGTCTTAGCAGGCTTCAGAAGCTTGTAGGAAAAAAGGCGAACAAGAAGCAGATACTTGACAGCCTGCCATTTCTTGGTCTTGACATAGAATCATTGGAAGGTAATACTGTAAGAGTTGAATACAGTCCTAACCGACCAGACTATTCTACTGATTTCGGCATTGCATTGGGTCTTCAAGGTATCTTGGGGATAAGCAAGGGAATACTACGATTGGACATAAGAAAGCAGGGAAATTATGAAATCAAGGTTGACAGTTCGACTAGCAAGATTAGACCGTTTGTTACTGGAATAATTGCAAGAAATGGATCGCTTGACAACGAATCAGTTAAGCAGCTTATCAACATGCAGGAGGACCTGCATTTCGGTCTGGGCAGGAAGAGAAAAAAATCGTCAATTGGAATTCATGATCTTGATAACATATCATTCCCACTCAAGTACACAACAACTTCACGTGACCATAGGTTTGTTCCATTAAACTCTACCAAAGAAAGATCAATCTCAGAAATTCTTCGTGATTCAGAAGTAGGAAAGGACTATGGATCAATTCTTGGACAATCTTCAAAGGTTACTCTAATTACTGATGCAAAAGGGCAAACAATATCATTTCCACCAATCATTAACGCTGCATTAACGACTGTTACAACAAAAACCAAAAACCTGCTGGTCGAAGTTACTGGTATAGATAAGCAGTCAGCTGAGGACATGCTGTCCGTTGTTGTTGTAATACTACAAGGCGCAGGATTTCAATTTTCACAACTGAAAGTTTCTGGCTCAAAAAACTCGACGCCAAACTTTGCGCCAAGATCCATTGCACTTGATGCTGATCCTGTGAATAAAATTCTTGGACTAAATATTTCTGGGTCCATGCTTGTATCATGTCTTAAAAAATGCAGGTTAGATGCATCCATGAAAGGCAAAAAAATACAATGCACAATCCCAAGATATAGGTTTGATATTTTTGGAGGTATGGATATTGTTGAAGAGGTTGCATTAGGTTA
>JACATA010000022.1 GCA_013390375.1 Marine Group I thaumarchaeote | reverse complement strand
AATGGGAAAGTATCTGGGGCATCATTTGTTATAGTAAGTGTGGAATCTACCAAGTCATGTGCTTGTGCCTCGCCAATCTTAACCTGCTTTTCTAGGGAAAAGGCGCTAATCATAACATCTTCAGGCACAGTTAATTCTGGAGCTGTATTATCAACTATTGTAACTATCTGAGTTGCACTGGCTGAATTGCCAGATGTGTCAGTGGCAGTCCATGTAACTGTGGTTTCACCTAGTACGAAGAATCTTGGTGGATGTTCTGTTACTGAGGCAATTCCAATTTTATCATGTGCTGTCGCTTCGCCTAATTCTACCATAGTGTTGGATAGACCAACAGCTTCGGCAACAATATCAGAAGGTGCAAAAACTTCGGGAGGTGTTGTATCAACTAGTGTCACAACTTGAGTGGCTTGTGAAATATTGCCGGAAGTGTCTGTCACAGTCCACGTAACAGTGGTACTTCCAAATGGAAATATAATTGGCTTATCATTAGTTATGGATTCAACACCAACACTGTCAGCTGCACTGAGTTCGCCAAGCCCAATATAGTTCAAAGTAGGATCAATTGCTTCAGCTACAATGTCCTGTGGAGAAATAATTGTGGGTGCAGTAGTGTCTACTATGGTTATTGTTTGATAAGCGGTTGTAATGTTACCGTGATTATCAATGGCAGTCCAACCAATCACGGTAGAACCTAATGGAAATACATCTGGAGCATTATGTACAATGGATAAAATTCCTATAATGTCATGAGCCTCGGCTTGACCAATTTCCACTAGTGTCTCTTGAAGGCTAGAAGCCTCAACAGTTTGATCATGTGGAATTGATAAGGCTGGCGATGTTGTGTCAACTATTGTAACAGTCTGGTCAGCCATAGAAGAATTACCAGATGCATCCACAGCAGTCCAAGTAACTGTAGTTTCACCAACTGGGAAAACATCAGGAGCGATTATGTAAATTGTAACATCCTGTATATCTGAAACGGTTGGATAATCCAAATTAACAATATTTGCATCTACCGAAATTGCTTCGAGAGTTATATCTTCTAGTGGCGAAATTTCTGGTGCAGTGGTATCTATCACAGAAACTGACTGGGTAAGACTTGAGAAATTATTTGAGGAATCAATGGCAGTCCATGTAACTGTGGTTTCACCTAGTGGGAAGAATTCAGGAGCGTCATTTGTAATTGACGCAATTTCGCCGTTATCTGTGGCAGTGGCTTCGCCCAAATGGACCTCATTATGCTCTAAACTTGTGGCCTCAAGTACAATATCTTCCGGTACCTGTAAAATTGGGAATGTGGTATCAAAAACGGTAATCTTTTGTTCAATGCTAGATGTATTTCCTCCCACATCAGTAGCAGTCCAAGTTACAATGGTCTCTCCTATTGGGAAGGATTCAGGTGCATCATTTGTAACTGAAACGACACCCAAAGTGTCATCTGCGCTTGGCGCCTGTAACTCTATAATATTATCATAAGGCACAACAGCTTCCACAATTATGTCAGAAATTGAGGATATTGTAGGAGGTGTTGTATCAACAACATCTACTTGTTGTGTTGCAAATGCTGAATTTCCATTATTATCAATTGCGGTCCAAATAATTGTAGATGAACCTAATGGAAATAAAGTTGGAGCGTTGTTGATAATTAATTGGATGCCACTTTCATCCATAGCCATGGCCTCTCCTAGATCAACAGTAGTTAAACTTCCAGTTGCCTCTATCACCAAGTCCGCAGGTGTAGATATAATTGGTTTAGTAGTATCAGGAACTAGTGGTTCATCAGGAGTTGAAGTTTCTTCAACTGGCTCAGTTTCTGATTCATCAGATTCAGTTTCTGATTCGTCAGATTCTTCTGCATAAGATAATTCCTGTAATTTTCTAAGCTGTTCAGCTTGTAAGGCTTCCTCTATTTGCATTACAATTGGTGTTTCAAATTTTTGCACTAAGCTCATGCTGGAATCTAAAACGAAAAGATATCCACGATTATCTAATACAATATCTTTTGGTTCAACAAACTTGCCACTTCCTTTACCTACGCTGCCCCATGTACCTAATGTTTTTCCATCAGGACTCATTTTAACTATTCTGTATTTAGCAGCATCAACAAAGTAGATGTTTCCATCAGGATCAACTGTCAACCCACCAGGCCTAACAGAAAAACCGCCAAAATTATAATCAAAACTTTTTAGGAAAATTCCATCTGAAGTATACTTTTCAATTTTATAACCTCCAGGATCAGAAACGTAAATAAAATCTCCATAAACTGCAACATCAACTGGAGTTTTTAGCTTACCGTCTCCGTAACCATATTTACCAAAAGATGACAAGAATTCCCCATCAGAAGTAAATTGCTGAATTCTATAATTCTTTGAATCTGCAACATAAACAATGCCGCTTGAATCTATTGTGATTCCTCGTGGTTTATTGAATTGTCCGTTTTCATTACCATGTTCTCCCCACTTTAGAATAAAGTTTCCATCGTTATCAAATTTTTGAACAGTGTTCTGTTTCTCATCGACAACATATACATTGTTTTCATAAATTGCAATACCAACAGGGGATTGAAGTTCTCCATTTTCAATACCGTTAGTTCCCCAGCTTGACAAAAACTGTCCTTCATGAGTAAACTTTTGAATTCTTGAATTTCCAGTATCTACTACGTAGATGTTTCTTTTATCATCAACAGCAATCTGTTGCGGGGATTTCCAGCCCTGTTGTACTGTACGTAAATATTCAGCACACAACAAACAATCCGTCTCTGGTTCAGTAGTATCAAATCCTCCCCATTCTAAGATAAATGGGTGAGCATTTGATCCAAATGATTGGCTGGAAATCATTCCAACTAATAACAAGCTAGCACAAAGTGTGACTAATACTAAACCTTTCAACAATTATGAGTAAAATAAATCAAAAAGATCTCACAAGTGAGATATTGTTATTTTTTAGGTCAAATTTAGTTCAATTAGAAAGGCTTGTTTACCTCACGAGTGAATACATAACTCGCAAGTAGGGTCATAGCAACTGCAAAACCGCCTAAAATTACTATACTCAAGGCAGCCGATGAACTTTCAACAAAGCCAGACATCATGCTTCGAACTAAAACTACTGCATACGTAACCGGATTGAATTGAGCTATAGTTGCCAACCAATCTGGCATCAAAGCCAGTGGAAAAAGGGCAGGACTTATCATGAACATAGGCAATCCAAGAAAATTGACAGTTCCCCAAAAAGTTTCTTGAGATCTGGCAGCCGCAGCAAACATAACAGATATTCCAGAAAATCCAATTGAGAACAAGATTACTATTGCCATGATTGGGCCTATCATCAACAAATTTGGAATGGTGACACCTATTGCAAGTGCAATTCCTAAAATAAGAGTTGCTTGAATTGCTGCAATTAAGGATATTGCAAGCATCTTTCCAAGTGCAATCGATGATCTAGAAATTGGAGAGCAAAGTGCCATGTTCATAAAACCATATCTTCGATCCCACAAAGTGTTTACACCGCCAAAGATGCTAGTGAAAATCGCCGTTAATATTATAATTCCTGGTGTCATGAATTCTATATACGAGCCATCAAAACCAACCGATTCAATCAGAGGTTGCGTTCCTGAAAATATGTTACCCATAACTATGATCCAAACAGCCGGCTGAATCAATCTGATTATAAAACCACCCCTAGATTTTTTGTAACGTTTCATCTCACGCCAAAAAATTGAGTAAGTATCAGTAATCATCATAGTCCTCTTCTCCTGTTTAGATTGAATTCTTTTCTTCTACTGTATTTTTTGTTCTCAGTCTCATCCCTCAAATCATGTCCTGTGTGTGAAATGAAGACATCGTCAAGTGTGGGCTGTTTTAATGTGAGAGAACTTATTCTCATCTCAAGATCCGTAGATGCCTGAAATATTTTTGGAATTACTTCGTTGCTTTTTGTAGAGAAAACGGTGATAAGACCCTGTTTATTTTTAACTTCCTTGACAAATTCAATTTTGCTAATTTGATCAATTAGGGTATCCTGATTTGCTTTACCGTCAACAAGATTAAAAGAAATTATCTCGTTTCCTATTGCACTTTTCATTGATTTTGGTTTGTCTATGACCTGTATTTTCCCATAATCGATAATTCCTATTCTATCACAAAGATTGTCAGCCTCTTCCATGTAATGAGTGCTAATAAAAATAGTCATGCCGAAATCCTTGCGAATTTTTCTTATGTAACTCCATATCTTGCGTCTGGTTTGTATATCAAGTCCCACAGTAGGTTCGTCAAGAAATAATACAGCTGGTCTGCTCAACAATCCATTTGCTATATCAAGTCTTTTTCGCATTCCACCAGAATAAGTTAATGCTGCCTGATCCTTTTTTTCACCCAGCTCTACTAATTCTAACACTTCATCTATTCTAGATTTGATTAGATTGTTTGGAATTTGATTAAGTCGTGCATGTAAGTAAAGATTTTCTCTGCCGGTTAGGAATTCATCCACGCTAATTTCCTGCTGAACGTAGCCAATTTTCTCTCTCACCTTTTTGGCATCAGACATAACATCATAGCCACCCACAAGCGCACTGCCAGATGTTGGTTTCAGCAAAGTTGTAAGTATCATCATTGTAGTACTTTTTCCTGCGCCATTTGGCCCTAGAAAACCAAAAATCTCGCCTTCTTCGACTTTGAAAGAAATATTGTCTACAGCCTTAAAACCACCAAATTTTTTTGTAAGTAAATCTACTTCTATTGCTTCCAATATTAGAACTGATTTTTTTAATTATAATTTGATTACGAAATAATCGTGAACGAATATAAGGAATTTTCTATTCACACAAAATGATAAGAAGTATGATTATGACCGGCGGTAAAATTATTTTTGTGATAGGAGTTGGCTCATCCGTTGCAATGGCTATCTTTGCACTAATGATGTTTTTAAAAAATTACTAAAAAAGGGCTCTCAAAAACTGAGAGCCCAAGATGACTCTATTCGAAGGGGCAACTATGGTCTGACGTTGACTATTCGAATGTAAGTAATTTACAAAATTCAGTTAAAAATAACGCGAATCAAAGATAAGTTATCCATTTTTCAAGACATGTATCCAAGACATATACAATAAAGTTCACTGCTTTGTTTTCTGCTAACTTTTGGTTTTTTTAACTTAATTTTGAAGAATTTTTTTTTCATGTACTGATAAAATTCATTTGAGTACTCGCCGTCAAAAACTTTGAAGAGTGCATTTCCATTTTTTTTTAGAACTTGATCCATAATTTTTGCAGCGGCATAGTTTGACGAGATTTGGGTGGAATGATCTACGGACCAATTACCAGTTACCTGTGGAGAAAGATCACATATTACAACATTTACCTTTTTCCCAAAAAACGACAGAACTTCTTTAGTGACAGAATCATCACAAATATCTGATTTTAGCATGTAAGCACCAGGAATTTCTTCTACAAACGATGTATCAACTCCCATCACTTTTCCTTTATTGCCTGCAAGCTGTACCGCAACTTGTGTCCATCCTCCAGGTGCACAACCCAAATCCAAAACATAATGACCCACACCAATTATTCGATATGATTTATGGAGTTCTTTTAGTTTGTAAGAAGACCTGCTTCTGTATCCCTCTAGATTAGCCAGTTTTCTATAATGGTCTTTTCTTGCATCAATTAATTTCATTTTTATTTATTTTTTAATTCTATCATAACCCAATCCTCAATCCACTGACAAGTTTTTGGACTTATTTCTCCATCAATTGAACATTTTGATTGCACTGGACAGGTCAAACATGGTGCGCCTTCAATAGATTTTGTACTTACTGGTATTTTTTTAATTATAAGTTTGTAAGTCCATCTTTCTTTTTCTAAAATTTTTTCTCGTGTAATCATTCCCATTCTTTCCAATTTTAATGCTAAACGAGAACCATCTCTGCTTGAAAGTTTCAGTTTTTTCCAAAGTTCACTTTGAAGTGTTCCATTAGTTTCATAACCAGCAATCATTTCGCAAACCCTATTGCACATCTTATCCATATCAGTTTTCTCCAGTTGAAAACCAGTAATTTCTTCTTCACTAAGCTGTTCCTCTAATTCATCTTCGTAAGTTCTTTTTGCTTCTTCCTCTTTCTTTTTTGCTTCTTCCTCTTTCTTTTTTGCTTCTTCTTTTGCTTTCTTTTGCGCTTCTACTTTTATTCTAGCCTCTTTCTTTTTTGCTTCTTTTGCTTTCCTTTGCGCTTCTATTTTTGCTTTTTTTGCTTTCCTTTGCGCTTCTATTTTTGCTTCGTTTGCTTTCCTTTGCGCTTCTACTTTTATTCTAGCCTCTTTCTTTTTTGCTTCGTTTGCTTTCCTTTGTGCTTCTATTACTTGGAATTTTTTGTTTTTGGCTTGCTTGGTTTTAGCTTTAATTTTTTTAAGTTTAGGTTTTGGTTTAGGGCTATGACGTTCCTCCTCATCTGCTTGGGATTTTGCTTTCCAGAACGATATACGATCCGTAAGTTTTCTTATTCCCTTTTCCTTTTTAACTCCCACATTTTTATCATTTCCCACCAAAAATCACCATTAATTATATTATCTAAGTAAAAAATTGTACGCAATATAAAACTCACCTAATGTTAATTGTCGAACTAATTTTGACTAATAATTTAAATCTCATTCTGGTCAACAACACTAATTGCGTCTTAGAAAATTTAGAGTTCAAGCGTTTCGTTGTATTCATGATTCAGGTGATATTGTAGTAGGGGATTTAGCTGCATTTGTTGGTAGAAATGAAAGTGGCAAAACTACAATTCTCCAAGCATTAACTATGTTAGATAAAGATGAGGTTATCTCTGAACTTGATTTATGCGATGAAATGACTGAGCATCTCAAATCAGAGATTAGAATTGTTGAAGGAGATTTTGAATTGAATCAAGATGAAACCGAAATTGTTAAGGAAAAATTCCCAGGTTTACAATTAAAAAAACTAAAAATTTTTAGAACCAACAAAAATCCAGAAATACAGTACGATTTTGGTGATATTAAGATTGACCAGAAAGAAGATGAAAACCTAGAATATTGGCAAAATATCACAAAACAACTATCAAATTTTGTTGAAAGCATTCCAAATTATATAAGTAAAAAACTTGATACTGATTTTTTTACGGGTAATACACCAAAGGACAAAAAAATTATCCAAGCTGAACTTGATGAATTTGACAACACTCTACAAGCTATAGCAACTGAAGAGCAACAAGTGATTTCTGAATGGGAAGAAACCTACACCAATATAATAAAAAATGTTGAAAAAATTTTAATTGATAACACCGAAAGTGAGGCTTTGAAAAATTTCATTATAGATAATCTACATCCACGGTTTGTTTATTTTTCTGATTATAAGAAAATTCTAGGAAACATAAACTTGACTGAATACATTAAAGAATCTGAAAATGGAGCTGCTACGGGAATTGAATATATTGAGGGGTTTGATAGAGCAGAAACTGTAAGAAATTTACTTTATCTTGCAGAGTTAGAAGTCGAAAAACTAGAAGAACTTAAGAATAGTCCGTCAAAATTAATTAAATTTTTAAACACTGCAAGTAGAAATTTGACTCAACGATTAAACCCCTCTTGGAAAGGTGAAGCAATTAACGTAGAATTAAGACTGAATCCAGGAAATATTTTGAGTGTGGTGATATCAGATGTTCATAAGGATGGTACTATAACCAATACTGGTCTGCTAAATAGAAGGGCTGAAGGTTTCAAATGGACATTCTCATTCATAGTAAATTTTGCCGCTGAAACGCAAAGATCAGAGTTGAAAGAGGCAATTCTATTACTTGATGAACCAGCACGAAACTTACATCCAACACAACAAACAGGAATTTCTGATTTGTTAAAAAATCTTGCCGGATCAAACCAAGTCTTATACGCTACCCATTCACCTTTCATGATTTTTGACTACACTCCTGGTAATCTTCTCGTTGTAGAACTTGATAGGAAAACACATCTAAGTAAAATTTTTTATGAGTACTGGAAAGCGGACGATGCTACACTTACGCCAATTCTTTATGGATTGGCAAAAGGATTAGTGGATTCAATTACTGATAGAGAAGTGGGTAATAACTCACGTCCTCTCATTATAGTGGAAACAATGTCAGATACAATGTATCTTAATGCGTTTGACAAATTTCTTCAGGATCCAAACATATCAATGAATCCTCTAAATGTAGTACCGGCATACGCTAAAAATTCAGTATTACCACTATCAATTTTTTATCACAATCATGGATACAACACATTTGTTTTACTTGACAACGAATACGAATCAAATCAAATTGCCGAGCAATTAAAAAATAATAAATTTTCAGAAACACAAATCATATTTTTTGAGAGAGATGGAAACCTTCTTCAATCAATGGAAGATTATATGGTCACTGAAGATTATTTATACGCCGTAAACCAAACTTACGAGATAAAATTGCGGAGAGAAGGATTTACCAACCTTACCAAAGAAGAAGTACTAATTCATGGAAAAAATGGAATCATTGAAAATCTAAAGGCAGTTTGGAATGAACATAGTGATGATGACTGGGGTGAATTTGAAAGAGAAGAAGTTTGCAGATACATATCTGGCAAAATTGCCTCAGGTGATGCCAGTTTCTTGACTGAAAAAACAAGAGACCGGCTACGTACGTTATACCGATTAATCGCTGAGCGCATCCGTCAATATCAGCGTACAACACCTACGGAACAATTTTCAAATGAATGATAATTGAAAACTGTAAAAATTCATTAAAAATATGAAATAAAAACTAAATTAAAGTTTAATTGCTGACAAAAAACTGATGAATAACATGAGGAGATATTCAACGAGTGGTATTTTTACCTCAGTGTTGCTTGTGTTTTCTATTTTTACTTTATTATCGATCTCAGAAGTAAATGCGGAGGAAGTAATTTCTGTAAACGCAGTAAGTTATGAAAATACCATAATTATCGAATTTGAAAACGAGAGTGCATCTAAAATAAAGACAATTAGAATGTGGATAAGCGGAGAGAAATCATTCAAGTCATTTAAGACGGAACTAGGATGGAGCGGTGGAAAATATTCTGATGGTAAGCTGCTAATATTTACCGTAACAGATACGCTAAATCCAGGTGAATCAGTAAAGTTTGGTCTTACAACAAATGAAAAAGTTATTGCAATAAATTGGAAAGCGTTAGATCAAAATGAGCAATCAATAGATACAAGAAAAACGCATATTCAGGAAATTGACCCTACAACTTCTAGTTTTGCTGAAGAAGAAAGCAAGGCAATTGAAGAAGTTAAAGAAACAGGAGGCGCTCTTTATGGTTCAAAGAAGTTCATTCCAGAAAAAATTCGAGTTGGTTCAGATGTAAGACTGGCAGGATATGGATTTGGTTCGGAAAAAAATTTGAAATTGTACCTTGATGATACTATGGTAAAATCAGTTGAAACAGATAAACAAGGAAACTTTCTAACTACAATCTCGATACCTGAGACATACAAGGTTGGGGCAAGTGAATTTATAATAAAAAGCGAATCTGGGAATTTTCAAAGTACTAAAATTAACATTGAAGAACCAGAAAACAGATTTTTAAAGACTGCAAAATTTGAAGTTAATGATATTCCTGCTGAAGTTAGACTTGATGAATTGTTAACTATTTCAGGTAATGCATACCCACAAAGCGCGATTATTCTTGCGTTCGAGAATAATGATAGAGTTTTAGAAAAAGTTCGTGTAATAACAGCTAGTGCAAGTGGAGAATGGATTTTTGAGGAACGGATAGACCAGAACGACAATATTGGAGAAAAATATGTGATTTTTAAAAATAATAAAGATAAAACAACAAAAAACCTGACGATAAAATCAGGTGATTTAATAGAAATTTCTTCTTCTGCAATAAGATACAATCTAGGAGAAACTGTTAGTATAACTGGCACTTCTGAACCAAATAAAAGTACTACAATATGGATCAAGGATCAAGATAAAAAAATAGTGCTCTTTGACATTACAACAAGTGATGCAAGTGGAAATTTGAATTATGAATTTGTTACAGATGACACATTTTCTACTGGAACTTATACTGTAATAGTAAAACAGGAAGAGGGGTCAGACGCTGCTGTGTTTGGTATTGGTCAATATCCGTCAACAAGGATTGTTGTGTTGGTGGAGAAAACAAATTTTGCTCTTAATTCTAAAGCAACTATAAGCATTGTTGGTCCACCATCATCTAAACTGTCGATTGCAATTTTGGATTCCAATGATAATCTCAAAATAAGTGATTCTATTACAACAAGTTCCCTTGGTAAAAGTAGGTATGTTTTAGATTTAGCTGATCTTTCTGCAGGGGTATACAGAGCTGCTGTTTCTGCAACAAATATTCAAGATTCAGTTAAATTTTCAATTGGTCTAGAACCAGGATCTGGTGCAATTTCGCTAACTACAACTAAAGACAATTTTTCTCCAGGTGAATCAATTTTACTTATTGGGAATACAGGAAATAATGCTAGATTAACTATAACACTTTTTGATCCTTCTGGAAACATATCCAGCCAAACTGAAATTTTTTCAGATAGTACAGGTGCTTTTTCCACAGATGATATAGGAATTCCAGCTAATGGAATACTTGGTAATTGGAAAATCACTGCACATAGTCGTCTGGATTCCAAGAGTGTTGATATTAACGTAAGTGTTCCAACATCTAAAGGTATAACGATACAAATAGAGGAAACAGTATTTGGCATTGGAGATATTATAATGATTAAGGGAGTAGCAATTTCAGACGTTAGTCGGCTTGAAGTTGAAATAATTAATCAAAGTGATCAAGTGGTTGTGGAGTTAGGAACCCCTATAACATCTGATGGTACGTTTTCCCTTCCTTGGACAATTCCTAGTGGTTTTGACACTGGAACATATACCATAACAGTAACTGATAATGAAAACACCGACAGTTTTGAAATATTTGTACAATAATTTTAGTAGCTCAAAACAGTTTTTATTTCTCATTTATTGTTACAAGTAACATGAATTTGAAGAGAAGGATAGCTGAATATTCAAACTTTCCAAAAAAAGGTATCTTGTTTAGGGATTTTAGTCCCATTCTTGGTGATCCCTCTGCAATGTCATTTGTTGTAGAAGAATTTTCAAAGCAGTTTCATCCAAGAGATGTTGATGTGTTTGCAGGAATTGAATCTAGAGGATTTATTGTTGCATCTATTCTTGCACAAAAATATAGCAAGGGCATGGTAATGCTAAGGAAAGAAGGTAAACTGCCAGGAAAAACTGTAAAAACTTCGTACACAATTGAATACGGTAAAGCAGTACTAGAGATTCAAAAAAATGCGTTAAAGGAAGGTGAGAGGGTGGTAATTTGTGACGATTTGTTAGCTACAGGCGGAACAGCAAAGACGGCAGCAAAATTAGTGGAAAGAATAGGCGCAAAAGTTGTTGGTTTTGCATTTATTATTGAATTGACTGACTTGAATGGAATCAAAGAAATAAACAACTACAAAACAGTCTCATTGGTGCAATACTGATGGTTAGTGATACAGCTGAGATTGGAATTTTCGGTGGAACGGGAATTTATGATTCTGAATTGTTGCAGGATAGCAAAGAAATCACAATTGAAACACCTTATGGTAAAACATCTGATACAATTACAATAGGAGAATTTAAGGGGAAAAAAATTGCATTCATGCCAAGACATGGAAAAAAACATTCTATTCCTCCACATATGATAAATTATTGTGCAAATGTTTGGGCCTTCAAGGAATTAGGAATTACAAGAATTGTTTCCCCCTCGGCTGTTGGAAGCTTGAAAGAAGAAATAAAACCTGGCAACTTTGTTCTTCCAACACAGTTTATTGATTTTACAAAGTCAAGAAAAAATTCATTTTCTAAGGATGGTAGGGTTATTCATATTTCAGTAGCGGATCCTTTTTGCCCAGAACTTCAAGAAATTGTTTCAGAAACAGCAAATAATCAGGGTTTAACTTTGCATAAAGATTGCACGTATGCTTGTATTGAAGGACCCAGATTTTCAACAAAAGCAGAGTCTAGATTCTACAAATCTACCGGATCTGACATTATTGGAATGACTTTGGTGCCAGAATGCCAGCTTGCAAGGGAAGCACAAATCTGCTATGTATCAATTTCTACGGTCACAGATTATGATGTTTGGGCAGAAAAATCTGTAACTGCGAAAGAAGTTATGGATACTTTGTCTAAAAATGTTCAAACCACAAAAAAACTCCTCGCAAAATTAATTGAAAATATGCCGGAGGATTTTGCTACAAAAAGAACATGTTCGTGTGAGAAGGCATTAACTGAAGCAGAGTTTTAATCATCAATAAATGATTCACGTTTTAGACCCTCAGGAACACTAAGGTCTCCAGAAATAAGTTTTTTTTGTAAATCATCAATAACTTCATCAACATTGTATTCTAGTGCTTTTAGTTTGTTTTCCGTTTCTTCAGATAGTTTTACCCCAATGTTTTGTCCTCCTATACGACCAAATGCTATTGCCAAAAACTCAAATGAATTAGCATCAATTTCAAACGTTCCGTTAATTTTTGCCGCCATCTGTGTGCCATCAATATTATTCACGTGTACTTTTAGGTTCAACGTAAATCTAGATTTCTACTGCCCTGTTTAAGTGATCTTCAACTAGAAAGCTAGTATGAAAATCATCAACTATTTTATAATCTTCAATTTTAAGATCTAAAATTTTTTCATCAGCTGTTTCATATTTAATAATTCCATTTTGCTTTAGCCTTACAAGTTTCCACTTATCTTTTCCTTTTTGGATCTTGCTAACAATCACTCCCCATTTTTCATCATCTCCTATTCTTGGCATTCCTACAATCTCAGATATTGATTCTATTCCCAACTGTTTTTCTTCACAGAATTTTCTTTTACAACTGGCACATCGCCAAACATCTACAGTGCCTATTGTCTTTTCATCTATGTTAATATTAACAGGAGCTAGGTAAGTGATTTGAGGATTTTCACAGCACTTGTAAACTTCCGGAGTTTTTGGAGTCTCAGATGGTGTTTCGCTCATATTTTTTCACTTTTTTTTGTTATATTTAGTCCTTGCATCATCGTATGGTTCTTCTAGTGCAATGCCAATATTATCAACAACTAAATTTTTTTTAAAATCAATATTTTCACGCTCACACATTCTTCTATACATGTTTACAGCGGTGAACCGTGGATGCATTGCTTCAAATTCTGTTTCAGGCATATCAATAAAACCACCTAATTCAACAAGTTTTTGAGATGTTTCTAATGCATCCTCAACTGTGATCTCTAAAGACTTGGCAATTTGGTTAGCAGGCATTTTTCCCTTCAGCACAACTAGTAAAAATACTTCAGCCTGATTTTTAGTGAGCCTAATCTCAGATATTAGATCATTTTTAATTTTATCATAATCCATCTAAAATTCTAAGAATTTATTCTAATTAAAGTGGACCTCTAATCACTCTAAAAGAATTATCTGCAATCTTCAATGGCTTAGTTTTTCAGGCTGATAATTTAATTCAAAGAGACTTTATATTTGGCAAACATGCTTCCGTGTTCATTGTCTAAATTTAGTAACACACCTTCATATGCAATTGAAAAATCTTTAAACTTTGTAATACCAATAGTTGTGCTTCTTTGTATTGGAGTTGTTTACGTGATGTCACAAAGAGCAGAGGGAATTTTTGTAAATTTTATTTTGATTGGTGTTGCAACAATTACAACAATTTATTGGGTTAGGGTTCTTAAAAAAATGCTAAAAAATGTCAAGCCAAAATATACTGCAAGAGAAGCAGAAGTTAAGAATTGGGTTTATGATCTTATTAAGGGTGAAAACCAATTTGTTTTTGTAGCTGAAGTTCCAGGTCCTGATGATAAAATTATGGTAAGACTGATTGAAGGAATATTGTACATTAGAGGAACTGGTGGTTTTTCAAAAGAAGTTCGAATTGAAGGTTCAAATCAAATGAAGATATCTGAATTCAAGTACAGAAATGGCGTCCTAACACTTCGAATAACTTAAAGA
>JACATA010000021.1 GCA_013390375.1 Marine Group I thaumarchaeote | reverse complement strand
CCAAAATTATTCACAATAATTTGGTGACCATAACATATTCCTAATATTGGTATCTGCAATTGGAAGATTTCCTTATCAGGTATAGGTGCACCTGAATCATATACACTTGAAGGTCCCCCAGAAAAGATAATTCCTTTCGGATTTAGCTTTTTTAGATTCTCTAAAGAAATGTCAAATGGTACAAGCTCAGCATATACTGAAAAATCTCTAATTCGTCTGCATATCAAGTGACTGTACTGTGAGCCAAAATCTAAAACAACAATTTTATCCATAACATCACGCTGAGTTTTCAATCATTCGTGTAAGAGACCATGTTGCAGTGTTAATGATCTCATCCACCCTTTCTTTTTGACGATAATTTTTGATTATAATTTCTCTTATCTTGCTACCACTGTTATTTATTATACAATTAATAACGTCGTCTTTCTTTATTTTACCACTTTCAACTTGCTGTATGTCCTTTTTTTTCATCTCACCAATAATACGATCGATAAAAAAACTTTTCAGGGGAGGTGTTTCAGGATCAAGTGTAACATTATCTTCTAAAACAATTGAAACCTCATCGTTTGTAACAAACGCATTCGCAATGGTTGTTCCATCTGAGTTTTTTGTTATCGCTACTTTTCTTTCTTGTTTTATTGCTTTTGCGGCGTTGCGAGTAAGCTCTGAAGCTTTTGTGAAACTTGATTGTTTAAGTATTGTATCTAATACAGAAATATTTCTTTCGAGTTTTTCAATTTGTTCCCTATACTTGATTATTTTTTCAGTCAGCTCTTCTTTTAATTCTAACATATCACGAATTTGTTCGTCAGAAAACTTCATACATCTTCTTATGTAGAACGATATTAAAACGCATTCTTAGCAGTAATTATATTATCAATACTTCGAAGGTTTATTTTTATAAATCCCTTGATTTTAGTTGTGGAATAAAGCTCAGAGCCACTTTTTTTTGCAAGCCATTCTAGTAATTTCTTTCCACGACGTAATTTTGCAATTTTGACTGTTCTGTTAACTACTGTAGCCTTGGAGTATTTTCCAATCCTAGTTCCAAAATCCATTCCAAGAAGAATTATTTTTTTGGCCTTGAAATGATTAGCCAAAAACACACATCTATCTCCATCTGTAAATCCTCCAAAGTTGTGAATCCTTCCTATAGGTTTTGTTTGTGTTGTTCCTATACAATTTTTGAAGTTTTTTACAAAATGAATCTTTTCAGAATTATCACCATGTGCATGTACAACCATTATTGTGTTTGTTCTGCCAGCTTTTTTTAGCGATTTTATATCACCATCAAGATCTGTAACTACAATATCTGGTTTCAAGCCGTTTTCGATTATTGCTTTTGTAGCACCATCAGCCACAATTTTTGTAATTTTCTTATGTTTTTTTAAAATTGAAATGCAAGATGGTAATGAAGGACCCGCACCTACTACAAAAACTGGTTTTTTCTCTATCAGATCTTTGATCTCGGCTATCCGAGTTTTTTTCGGCAGCAATGAATCTAATAATTTACACGATTGGATATCCTTCTTTCTCGAGTAACCAAAATCTTTCAGGATCTCCCTGTATTTTGATTCCCAACCAACAATAGTCATATGACTCAAATTGATATGCCTTGTGATAAATTATGTGAATAAATTAGGATCTGTTAGGGTCGGAGGTTCAAATCCTGTTAGGATAATGGGAATTTTAAATACAAGCCCTGAATCATTTTACAAAAAATCTATCTCAACTAGCAAACAAAGAATTGTTGATGCAGTTCACATAATGGAAGATGAGGGTGCTAATTTTATTGATGTTGGTGGTATGTCTACTGCACCATACCTTTCAACAATGGTTTCAGAAAAAACTGAGGCGAACCGCATCGTTAATGCAGTTAAGATAATTCAACAAAAAACCAACTTGCCTATTTCCGTTGATACGTGTAGGGCGGCAATAGCAAATGAGGCATTAGAATTAGGGGTTGATATAATCAATGATGTTACAGGGCTGAAATATGATCCTATGATGCCAAAAATAATTGAAAAACACTGTCCATCACTAGTTTTGTGCGCTTATAGCAAAAAAACTATAACAGGAAATCAGCTACTGAAAACAAAATATTTGTTAAAAGAAAGTTTGGAAATAGCAAAATCTGCAAAAATTCCTAGGACAAAAATTGTTTTAGATCCTGCCATAGGATTTTTTAGAAAAAAAGGCAGAGGTTCTTTTTTCACAAAGATTAATTCAGATTGGGTTAAAAGAGATTTATTGATTTTAAAAAATTTAAGATCCATTAAATTGAGTATGCCACTTCTAGTATCAGTATCAAACAAATCATTCATTGGAAAAATCCTAAAAAAAGAAAATCCATCGGATAGACTTGCAGGATCATTAGCAGCTGAGGTAGTATGTGTTTTAAATGGAGCAGACATAATTCGTACTCATAATGTGGGCGAAACAAAGGAAGCAATCACAGCAGCTCAAAATCTATCATAAGGACAAGAAAGGCTTATAATAGTTTTTTTTTCTAGAGTATGAGGTTCGTTTGGATATACGAGAGGGATTGACATTTGACGATGTTCTCCTTGTACCCAAATTTTCAGATGTGTCAAGTCGTTCTGAGACAGATCTTTCAACACAACTTTCTAGAAACATTTCCATAAACATTCCGTTAATCAGCGCTAACATGGATACAGTTACAGAATCATCAATGGCGGTAACTATTGCTCGTGAAGGTGGTATAGGAATTATACATAGATTTCTGACAATTCAAGAAGAAGTAAACGAAGTTCTAAAAGTCAAACGTTCTGGAAGTGTAATGATAGAAAATCCATATTCAATTAATCCTGAACAAACGATTCAGAATGCTTTCAGCATAATGAATGAAAAGCAGGTGTCTGGACTTTTAGTTGTTGATTCCAACTCTAAACTAGTAGGAATTTTGACTGAGCGGGATGTCTTATTTGAACCACCTAATTGCTCTAAGTTAGTTAAGGAGCTAATGACAAAAGATGTTGTTACTGCAAAACTAGGTATTGATTTAGAAGAGGCGAAAGAAGTTCTCAAAAAGAATAGGATTGAAAAATTACCTATAATAGATGATAATAATCTAGTCAAAGGTCTGATAACTTGTCAGGATATTTCTAATTTGGAAAAATATCCTAACGCATCAAAGGATAACAAAGGGAGACCAATTGTTGGAGCAGCTGTTGGTGTTAAAGGTGATTTTATGGAAAGAACAGAAGCCTTGATTGATGCAGGAACGGATGCCATAGTTGTTGACATTGCACATGGTCATAGCGAAAATGCCATAAACACAGTGAAAAACATCAAAAAGGCATTTTCTGATTGTGAGATTATTGCAGGAAACGTAGCAACAGCAAAGGGAACTGAAGATCTGATTAAGGCTGGTGTTGATGCAGTAAAAGTTGGAGTCGGCTCTGGTTCTATTTGTATAACTAGGGTCATCACAGGTTCAGGAGTTCCACAGCTCACAGCTGTTTTGGATTGTGCTAAAGTTGGAAAAGAGTATAACATACCGATCATCTCAGATGGTGGCACAAGAAACTCGGGTGATGCAACAAAGGCTTTGGCCGCTGGCGCATCTTCGATTATGGTGGGCAGCATTTTGGGTGGAACAGATGAAACACCTGGTACTACAATTACAAAAAACAACAAGCGCTTCAAGATTTATCGTGGAATGGCTTCTTTGGGTGCCTCTATGGGAAGGAAAACAAGAGAGACTGGAGCCTTTGAGCTAACTGATGACATTAATGATTATGTAGCTGAGGGCGTAGATGCCATGGTTCCTTACAAAGGTAGTGTAACTGATATCATAACACAAATCACAGGAGGAATTCGTTCAGGACTAAGTTACTGTGGAGCCCATAACATAAAACAAATGCACGAAAATGCAGAATTTATCAAAATATCTAGGGCAGGATTTGCTGAAAGCCAGCCTCACGACGTAGACATAATGTAGTTAGTTTTTTATTCATCATTTCAGAGTTTTTTTTGTGTTAAACAAGTATACCATAATAGGTCTAATTGTAGGATGTGTCATCTCAGGACTTGGTGTTGCTTCCATGATCGATTCGTTTGTAAATCCAATCGAAATTAGGCAAACTAATGATACTTTTGGAATTGGCGATTCTGATAAAATTAGATTTAATGCGCCTGCAAACTCTTTTCAAACGTTGACAATCACGGGCGACACATTTGATGTGAAAATCTTAACTGCTGATGAAAAAAACAATATCGATAATAGCTATAAGGACGAAGCAACTTTTTCATGGACAAATACGGTCTCTGGTGAAAATGTAATCCAAATCCAAAATACTGGTCAATCTGAATTTAATATATCTGGAACATTTGAGTTGTCTCGCGATCCATTGTTCCTTACATATCACATTTTAGTTATCATAGCAGGTATTGTTGTAATTGGATTCAGTGCAGCTTTTAGTGTAAGAAAGCCACGAGGATTCTAGTCTAGTTTTGCAATAGGATACGAGCCTAAAATTTTCAGAAAAGTAGAATTATCTCTTAACTTTTTCAACATATCCTTGATTGAAGAGTCATCTTGATGACCCTCAAAATCAACATAGAAATTGTATTCCCATGGTGTATTTTTGTTTGGTCTAGATTCAATCTTTGTTAGGTTTATTTTGTACTGATGAAATTCTTTGATGATTTGGTATAGGGCACCAGCTTCGTGTTTTACCGAGAAAATTATTGACGTTTTGCTATTTTCAGTTTTGTCATTCTTTTCTTTAGAAAATACCAGAAATCTTGTATAATTATTTGTATTATTTTCAATCCCTTCTTGAATTACCGCAACACCAAAAATTTCTGCAGCATTCCTACTTGCAATGCATGCTATACTATCCTTATTCAAATCTTTGATAATTTTTACACTGCCAGCCGTGTCATAAGATGGAATAGTTTTCAACGAGTTTTCTTGAATGAATTGTCTGCACTGACCCAAAGCTTGTGGATGTGAGTACACTGTATCAATATCTTCAATCGAACCGGTTCCTATGAGGCAATGATGTATTCTGTAATAAATTTCACCTATGACATTAAGATCCATTGATAACAACAAGTCATTGCTTTCACCTACACTTCCTTCAAGTGAATTTTCAATAGGCAAGATAGAATAATCACTATTACCATTTTCTGTGTTTTTTAAGACATCAGCAAAAGTAAAGCATGGAATAGCCTCTATTTCATTTCCAAAAAAGGAGACCGATGCAGCCTCACTATATGCTCCTCGTTCACCTTGGAACGAAACACGTTTCATATCCTATTCTCTCACTTTTAAAAAATCACTTTTTAAAAAATCACTTGATAGTTTTCTATCATCAGTCCATCCACATTCGACACATTTTATGATGTCTCGCATTGGCTTTACATCCATGCCACATTTTCTACATTTAGTAAATAATACTCCTAATCCTGGATCCTGAATAGTGGCATGTATGGCGCCGTTTAAGTGCCCAATAATTTTGAGCTTGACTAAGTCTTTTACCAAGGCAACATTCTTTTTTCTAAGACTTCTTGTTGCACAAATACATTCTACCTGTGATTTGACGGGTTTAGAGTTTATGTAGTTGATCAATACAGCTATCATTGATCCCATCACAGCTTCAACAGTACCAATAACAATATCGCCTTTTTCTGGAATTGATATAGGCTTGTTATTTTTTACATTAACTACACGCTCTTTTTTATCAATTTCGCTTTGACCAATAACAGTAGCTCTTACAATATGGCCATCAGCACAAGCATTGTTTCCTGCCTCATATTCTTCCATTATAGCTATCTTGTCTCCCGGCAAAACTGAATTGGACATGTGTAACTTCTCAAATTATAGCTATTATTTGTTTATAGCCAGTGTTTTATCTGAAAATAATTCTCAACGTTTTCTTTTCTTAATACCTTCATGAGGGCAGTAGCCTGAGGTGTTGATAAAACAGGCTTGTCAAACTTGTTATCAGTTGAAATTCTTGGGCATGCCACCTGAATAAAAGCATCAATATCTTTTAGATTTCTCAGTCTCTCATTTGTAATATCCGTCAATGCAATAAGATGAACAGTTTTGCCTGCGCTTTCCAACTCTTTTTTGAACTTAAGAGCAGTCAATTTAGAAAGCTGACCTTCTTTTAATCCAACAATTACACCAAAAGTCTTAGCATCAACAGCTTTGTAAATAGCTAAAGTGGCTTTTTTCTGTAATTTTCTTGCAAAGTCAGTTATCTCTCGTATCTCATTAAAGTACGGGTCTAAAATGTAAGTTGGCTTGTTTGTAGCCAGAGCTACTCCTGCAGCATGAAAGTTGCTTTGTCCTAAAAAGACGTTAGCATCCACATAATCTATTGTTTCAGTTGCAGGATAGAATTCGCAGCCAAAAACTTGTCCGTCATTAAGTTGCCCCTTTCCTTTTCCAATTTTTACATTAACACCATTTTCCTCTAACATATTCTTAATTGGCTCAATTTGATTGAGGTGCTGACTATCTGTAATCAATGAAATAGTTTTTCCTTGAAGCAACTCAATGCATTTTTCTGCTACTTTGTCAAAAGAAATATCATCGAAAGCATCAATCATTATGACATTTTTTTCAAATGTCTCCATACTGCTTGTATGACCAATGTTGAATAGTATTTCTGCATTCAAGACTTTTGCGCCATTAGAATTCAGATCACAGGTGCCCCATGTAGTATCCGCAAGAAGATAGGCTGGAATTCCATATTTTTTGCCAATTCTTAACGTTAGGTCTTGTACCTTAGGCAGCAAGCCATCAGGACCATTTAAGGCAACAGAAACAGGCTTGCGCATCTCAATAATATCAAAAATCTTTTCTTCATCGATAACTATCATTTGTATTCTACGAAGGCTTTTTTAATTTAAACCAACTGGATTCAAAACTAAAAATGTATGAAAAGCAGGAGGTTATTATTGCAAAATGGCACAATCCTTCATATTGGCATTGATGATACAGACTCGCCTAAGGGAATGTGCACCACATTTCTTTCCTACCAAATTGTAAAATTTCTTGAAAAGCAAGATATTGAATTCATAGATTTTCCATCTTTGATTAGATTTAATCCTAACATCCCGTGGAAGACACGAGGAAATGGCGCCGTTCGGTTAACCATCAAGACAAAAAATCCTAAAAAAATAAAAAATAAAATTACTCAGCTTGTAGCACATTATTCTGATACAAAAAATGGTGCCAATCCTGGACTTGTATTTTACCAAAACAAAGAAATTCCTGCATCATTTCATAAATTTAGCAAGTTAGCACTTTGGAAATTAATCAGTAGAAAACAGGCTAAACAATTTGTTTCAGAAAACAACATAGAATCATTTTATCTTGGAAATGGTCAAGGACTAGTTGGTGCCATCAGTGCAGTAGGTTACAAATTTTTTGATCACACATTTGAGCTATTATGTTATAGAAAAAAATCACAGTTCGGGAAAAAAAGAGGCATTAGTAATGATAGTGTAAAGAAGATGCAATCTGCTACATTTCCTGAAACATTTAGCAGTTATGACATTGAAAACGATAGAGTACTAATCACCCCACATGGACCAGACCCAGTATTTTATGGTATACGTGGTGAAACTATCAAGTCCGTAGTTAGAGCATCTACAATAGTGAATTCAGATGAAAAATTAGACGGATACATGGTTTTCAAATCAAATCAAGGTACGGGAGACCATCTAAATAATGAACTTCAAGTATATGATCTTAAGCCATTCACTTCTGGTTTTTTAGTTGGAGAAGTTTGTAACAAACCTGTAACTGAGCAAGGAGGACATGTATTTTTTTCAATTCAAGTAAAAGATAGAAAAATTAGATGTGCTGTCTACAAGCCAACAAAAATTACCCAGGTAGCACAAAATCTTATTCTTGGAGACAGGATTCACATTGGTGGAGGAATTAGAAAAGCATCAAAAAAACATGGAAGAGTACTTAATGTTGAATTTTTACGTGTTTTACAACTAGCGAAACATAATTTATCTGCTAACCCAACTTGTAGAAAATGCAAAAAAAGAATGAAATCAAAAGGCAACAAACAAGGATTTGAGTGTGTTAAATGTGGTAACAGATCAGTTTCAAAATCTACTTTAGAGATTCCACGGAAAATACAATGTAAACTTTACCTTCCATCTGTATCTGCACACCGACATTTAACACGACCATATCAAAGAATCAAAAAAAGAAACAAGGATATACAATTTAACAATTCTACTCCATGGATACATGTTTTCTAGGTCACCAACCAATAATTTTAAAAAATTTCACTTCGATTTCATTCTCAAACTTTGGAATTGAATAAAAGATGGATAATATTTAAGACGAGGCTATGTTTCAAAAATTTATGATCTTTCAAAAACGATTCTTGCTATGTCTAATTATGTTCTTTTCATTAATAACATCAACCATACTTGTTCCAAACTCTTCAGCTCAGGAAGATACTCAAATTCCAGACTGGATTAAAAACGTTGCAGGGTGGTGGGCAAACGGCGAGATTCCCGAAAATCAGTTTTTAGATGCAATTGGATATTTGATTAACAATAATATAATTTCTATCCCTTTCATGCCGTGTAGTGAAAAAACTGAAAGCCAAACAACTTCATCAGACAAGAAAGTTCCAGACTGGATTAAAAACAACGCAAAGTGGTGGGCTGAAGATCTAATTGAGGACACTGATTTCATCAATGGGATTGAATATCTGATAAAAAAACAAATTATGAGTATAGATAACAAAAAAGTTGTAGGCGCAGTACCATTAGAAGACATTATATTCTCAGATAGCTGGATTGTTGAAAATAATATGATTTTTGTTTCGTCACTTTTCTTTGAGATTTATGGCGTATCTGGGGATTGTTTTATTAGTGGTGCAGGGAATCGGATATGGAATAGCCTTGCGTTAGGACTAAACCCAAACCAGATTGACAAGTACAACGAAGTCGCAGTTTGGAATGATCCTCAGAAGACAGTAGTTGTGTATCCTTACTTTACTTATTCTGCGTATCATGAACCAGGTTTTTACACATATTATAGCGGTGAGTGCGATGATTGTACTACAACCAAACTTGTACAGCCAACTATACTATACACATCAAGTGGAATAGGTCATCAGGCTCTAACCTTGCTAGGCTATGCTACGATAACTGACATAGAAATCGATAGGAATCCAAGCATATTACAGCAATTTGACAAGGTAATAATGTTGCATAATGAATATGTTACACGTGCAATGTTTGATGCGATAACAAACCATCCAAACGTTATCTATCTTTATCCCAATGCCCTTTATGCAGAAATTGAAGTAGATTATATTGACGAAACAATCACTCTGATAAGAGGTCACAACTATCCAGAACCTGAAATAAAAAATGGCTTTGATTGGGAGTTTGATAATACACATCCATATGAATATGATAGTGAGTGTTTAGAAATGGAAGTATATCAAATTAAAAACGGTTGGATGACAAACTGTTATCCAGAAAATTTTTTCATGGGAAACGATCCGGTGAAGCTTGTGAATCTACTGCACATAATTAAAGATCTATAGCGGGGAGTAGATTTGAACTACTGATTTTCGGGTTATGAGCCCGACGGGATGACCTGACTTCCCTACCCCGCTGGACAAAAATTATTTATACGCTATATACGCCTTTATCCAAACTTGTAATTATTATTAGGATTTGAAGTCATTTGATAATGGATAAACGAATTAGAATTGGCGGAATAATTGCAGCAATAATTTTTGCTATTTTAATATGGGTTTCTCCATCTAATCCACCACCAATTCCAGAACCTGTGACAGAATACGGTAATGAATATGTACAAGTTTTAGCTACTAATTTGGAAAAACCTTGGGCTATTGGTTTTGCAGACGATAAAATCTTTGTAACAGAAAAAGTTGGACGAGTAAGAGTAATAGAATCTGGGATTCTCCTAGACGATCCGTTAGCTACGTTAAGAACTGCAAATGTTTTTGGTGGCGGGCTACTTGGAATTGCAGTTCATCCAGCTTTTGACAGGAATCATTTCATCTATGTCTATTACACATACGAAAAGGATGGTGCACTTTGGAACAAAATTCTTAGAATCACTGAATCAAACAACAAGCTTGATGCTGCAAAAACAATTTTTGACAACATACCAGGATCCGTATATAGTAACGGAGGAATTATCAAATTTGGTCCTGATGGGAAACTCTATGTAGGTACTGGCTCCGTCTCAGATTCCCATGGTCCTCAAGACATTCAATCACTCGAAGGAAAAATTCTTAGATTAAACGATGATGGCACCATACCAGATGATAATCCTTTTTCAAACTCTCCTGTATTCTCATTCGGGCATATGAATCCGAAAGGCTTGGGCTGGGATAATGTGGGAAATCTTTTTGTGACTGAAATGGGTCCTTCCAAAAACGATGAAATTAATTTAGTCCAGTCAGGAGGAAATTATGGATGGCCGGAACAAGAGTGTTCTGGCAACGAAGAATTTATTGATCCTATCAATTGTTATGATCCTGCGATAGAGCCTGGCGGTATTGTGTTTTATTATGGGGACAAGATCAAACTAGAGAATTCTCTTGTATTAGCCAGCTTGCGTGCTTCACACCTATTTAATCTGGAAATTGATGAAGACGGAGTAAAATCTCAAAAAAGTATACTAAGTGGATTGGGAAGGATTAGAGATGTTGCCGTAGGACCAGACGGCTATCTTTATCTTATAACCTCTAACACTGATGGAAAAGGTTTTCCTGATGCTAGTGATGATAAATTGTTGAGGATAGTGAAGTAAAATGGCAGATTCATCCATATCAAAATTTTTTGAAAAATCACTAAAAGAAAGACTTGATTTGGTGGCAGATTTTTCTGGCTTGTCACAAGACGAATTAAAAATCATTGAAGATGCTACGGGGGGAATTTCCTATGACAAAGCTGATAGTATGATAGAAAATGCAATAGGCACATTCTCATTGCCATTAGGAATTGCTACAAATTTTCGGATTAATGATAAAGACTATCTAATTCCAATGGTAATTGAAGAGTCTTCAGTAATTGCAGCTGCATCAAAGGCAGCCAAAATTGCAAGAATTCATGGGGGTTTTAAGGCTAAATCTGAACAATCATACAGCATCGGTCAAATTCAAATAGTAAACGTTGACGTTCAATCAGCAATACCCAAAGTTATTGGAGCTTCAACTGAAATTCTAAATCTTGCTAACTCAAAAAGTAACACGCTTTCCAAATTGGGAAAAGGCGCGAAGGAAGTTTCCTGTAAAGAGATACAGACTGATTCTGGTCACATGCTGATTGTAGAATTGGTAATTGATGTTGGTGACGCAATGGGGGCAAATGTAACAAACACAATGTGCGAAGCAGTTGCACCAATGATAGAAGAATTAACTGGAGGAAAATCTCTTCTACGAATTCTATCAAACTATTCTACGAAAAGAATGGCTAGTGCTTCTGCCGTCTTTGACAAAGATGCTGTTGGCGGAGAGAATGTTGTTGATGATATCATCTTGGCTTTTCAATTTGCTGAAAATGATCCATATAGAGCAGTGACTCATAACAAAGGTGTAATGAATGGCACAATAGCTGTCGCAAATGCTACGGGACAGGATAGCAGAGCTATTGAAGCCGCAGCTCATGCATACGCAGCTAAAAGTGGCGCTTATCGTTCCTTGACAAAATGGGCAAAGGATGCAAATGGAAATTTGATTGGAGATTTTGAATTGCCACTATCTGTTGGTATAGTTGGAGGAATTATTCAACATCACCCAATTGCAAAAATTTGTACAAAGATACTTGGAGTTTCTACTGCTAATGAGCTTTCATGCATTATGGCTGCGGCAGGCTTGGCTCAAAACTTTGCTGCCATGCGTGCATTGGTGACTGAGGGAATTCAAAAGGGTCACATGAAGCTTCATGCCAGAAAAGAAGGCAAAAATTGACAGATCGCATTTATATTAGCTGAAAATGTTTTGAAAAAAATTGCACCGGTAAAATTTTCAATTCCTAAAGGAAGCCTAGAGGAGGCTACATTCAAACTACTAGAAGAATCTTGGACAAAAGTTAGGCGAAGGCCGAGAACTTACCGCGTTTTCTTGGATGATCCAGACATTAAGGTCAAAATGCTTCGTCCTCAAGAGATTCCAACTCTAGTCGGAGACGGTGTGTACGACGTAGGTATTACTGGGCAGGACTGGATTGATGAAAACAAGGCAGACGTTGAAACCCTGCTTGATTTAGAATATGGAAAAATTAAACTTGTAATCGCCATTCCTGACAGTTACAAGTACAAGTCTCTTGACGACATGATTTTGTCTTATGCAAAAAAGAAAAAGACACTTAGAATTTCATCAGAATATCTTACAAACGCTTCAAAGTTTATAAAAAAATGCAAGTCCTACAAAAAACTTTACGGTTCTAAAGATCCCCAAATTGTTACTCCTTGGTTGCGCTTGGGAACTAACAAAAATGTACAGATTCATCTATCTTTCGGCGCAACAGAAGCTAAACCACCAGATGATGTTGATGCTATAATGGATGTAACCGAAACAGGAACAACGTTGAAACAAAACCAATTGAAGATAGTTGATACGGTTATGCAGTCAAGCGCACAATTAATTGCCAATAAGAAATCTCTGAGGGATAAGCAAAAACGTGAAAAAATATTTGATATTGTTACACTGATGAGAGGCGCTGTTCAGGGCAGAAAGTACCTGCACATTTACATGAACGTAAAGGAAAATAATCTGAAAAAACTGCTAACAGAAATTACCTCTCTTAAGAGACCTACCGTCAGCCCACTCAGTGAGAAGGGCTGGTATGGCGTAAACACTGTAATCCCCAAGTCAGAATTTCACAAATTAGTTCCTAAACTAAGAAAGCTCGCACAGGGATTGGTAGTTCACGAGCCAAGACAAATACTGGAACTTGAGGAGATAAAGCGTGACGAAGAGAATTGATCAAGATATTACAGGTTCGTAATATTGACAGTTTTGTAGAATCCAGACGTCAAAAGACCTCAGAAAAAGACAGGAAAACAGTTCAGTCGATACTGAATGACGTAAGAAAAAATGGAGATTCTGCTGTTAAAAAATACGAGCGAAAATTCAATGGAAGAAAGACTTCACAGCTGCGCGTAAGTGAGAAAGAGATCAAGGAAGCACAGTCTAAAATTAGTCGTAAGGAAAGATCTGCATTGCGCGATATGTCAGCCCGTCTCTTATCCAGACAGAAAATACTAGCCAACCCATGGCTAGAGGTGGGTTCGGTCTACAGAGATTTTGTACCAATTCCAAGCGTAGGCTGCTACATTCCTGGAGGTCAAGCGAGATATCCTAGCTCTGTAGTTATGTCTGTAGTGCCTGCAAGAAAGGCAGGCGTTAAGAGAATTGTAGTTGTCTCCCCACCTAACCGTGATGGAAAAATTGATCCATTAACAATTGTGGCTGCAAAGATGTGTGGTGCTACTGAGATTTACAAGGTTGGAGGTGCACAAGCAATTGGTGCATTGGCATATGGAACAAAATCCATACCCAAAGTTGACAAAATTGTCGGACCAGGAGGAAAATTTGTTAGCATTGCAAAATCGCTTGTGAGTGATCAAACAGCTATTGACATGGTTGCAGGACCAACAGAGCTTGGAATTATAGCAGATGCAAGTTCAGATCCTGAACTAGTTGCACTTGATCTTATCTCTCAAGCAGAACACAGTAAGGATACAATGTGCTTTGTGATAACACAATCAAAAACCATGGCAAAACAAATTCAAAAATCAATTGAAAAATTAATTCCAGGTACGGAAAGAAGTTCAATAATCAAAGAAAGCATATCAAAAAATGGATTCATTGCTATATGCAAGAATCAAAATGAAGTGATTGAATTAGCAAACAAGATTGCACCGGAGCACTTGGAACTGATGGTGAAAAATGCCAGATCTCTTTCAAAAAAGATTACTGGCGCAGGCTTACTGCTAATAGGAAAAAATACACCATCTGCTGCAAGCGATTACATTCTGGGTACCAATCACATACTTCCAACTAATGGATTTGGAAGAACAAGGGGCGGACTGTCTGTTTTAGATTTTCTAAAGCTACAGACTGTGGTTGAATCTAACAAAAAAAGATTCTTGGAATTCAGAGATTCACTAAAAGCACTAACAGACGCAGAAGACTTGCCGAACCACTACAAGGCAGTAAAGAGGAGATTAGATTGAACAAAGAATTCCAAAAGAAACTAAACGAGTTGTCAAAACTCTCTGGATATGAAAAGCCAAAGAAGATTTCAGGTTCGTTAAAGCTAGATTCCAATGAAAACTTTGTAATCGGAAAACAATTTCAGTCGGATCTAATCAATACTGCAAAAAAACGCTGTGACATTAGAGAGTATCCGTTGGGTGGAACAGAAAAACTGATTGCCAAGTTATCCAAGTATCTCAAAGTTCCATCAAACATGGTTGGAGTTGGAAACGGTTCTGATCAAATACTTGACTTGTTTCTGGCGAACTTTTGCACGAGAAAAACTAGAATTTTGACATCAGAGCCTACTTTTGCATTTTTTGAAGAGAGATGCAAGCTTTATGGAGTAAA
Source organism: Marine Group I thaumarchaeote (assembly GCA_013390375.1). Classification (GTDB taxonomy): domain Archaea; phylum Thermoproteota; class Nitrososphaeria; order Nitrososphaerales; family Nitrosopumilaceae; genus Nitrosopelagicus. The sequence goes on along the minus strand of JACATA010000021.1, from coordinate 3,410 downwards.
AATGATCAAGGTACCGTTCTCTGATGGAATGACTCTTGATGTTGATCAGTTTTTGTCAAAATCAAAAAATGCAGACTTGATCTACATTGACTCGCCAAACAATCCTACGGGCTTTCAATTTTCAAAACAGGACATACAAAAAATCATCAAAAAATTCAATGGTCCTATCATCATAGATGAGGCCTATGGAGAATTTTCAGACTATTCAGTAGTCAATCTAGTAAAAAACAATGACAATCTGATTGTCATCAGAACGTTCTCAAAGGCATTTGGATTGGCAGGCTTGAGATTGGGTTATTTTGTAGCAAACAAAAGATTCACTGACATCTTTTCACGAGTAATTCAGTATCCATACCCGCTTAACTCACTTGCAATTGAGGCTGGGATTTTAGCGTTACAGAAGTCAAATCAAGTATCATCAATTTTTTCCTTAATTAAAAAAGAAAGAGAGCGCGTGATTAAAAATCTAAGAAGCTACGATATTTTTGAGGTGTTTGACTCCAAAGCAAATTACGTACTATTTGATGCCAAAGGCTTGGACAGTCGTATCTATAATGCCCTAGCGGAACAGGGAATCTCAATAAGGAAGTTGGGGAAACTTGGAAAACACAAGGGATGTCTTAGAGTCACAATTGGAACCAAGGAAATGAATTCAAAATTTTTACTTGCGATACGTGATCTGGTTAGATGAAAGCTGACGAATTTGATTCCATCATATTTGATTGTGATGGGGTTTTGATTGATGTAACCAAGTCATATGATACAACAATAAACAGAACTATTTCCTACGTGTTGAAGGAAATAGCAGACATTACTGTGGATACGCCGCTCACGAATGAAATACTTTTAAAATTTAAATCAACTGGCGGTTTCAACGATGAAATAGATATTACGTATTCTGGAATTTTGTGTTTCATTGCGGCTAAGAAACTAAACAAGAATCCTACCGAATTGATTATTGATGTACTTGATAATGCAGATGACAGCGGAATAGCGTATATCGAAAATTTTCTGAACAAAATTGATGTGGATATTGCAGATATAAAATCGAGATTGGGTTATCCAAGCACAGACAAAAACGATTTGATCCACGCAACATTTGATGAGTTGTTTTTCGGTCCAGAATTATATAGCAAAATTTTCCAGAAAGAATCAAAGTTTTCCGAAAAAGGATTCATAGAAAATGACAATGTTATTGTAACCTCTGAATTGATTGAAGCGTTGAAGAAAAAATTCAACGATAAAATTGCAATTGTTACGGGAAGAGGGTTTAACGCGATTAGTTCGTCTCTAAAAGAAATACTGAATCAATTTAATGTTGAAAATTCTGTTTTTCTTGAGGACGAGTCACGGGATCTTGCCAAGCCAAATCCACAGTCACTAATCAGAGCAATGAAGGGTCTTAATTCAAAAAATTGTCTGTATGTAGGTGATTCCATGGAGGATATGATTTTGGCTCAAAAGGCCTCAGAATTGGGCTTTCAAGCAACTTTTTGCGGGATATATGGTTCTGGCAAACTGCCTGATATGAAAAAAAAGTTATTTACTAAACACAATGTTCCATTAATTTTAGAATCAATCAATCAGCTTCCTGACATCTTAATGATAAAAAAAGCGTAACACAGTAAATTGAGGAGTGTTTTTCTAAATCATGACGCGTGCATATAACATGAAATTAATTTTATTTTTTGTTTTTGCCTTTTTTCTTGTTGGTGTTTTAACAATACCTACATCTCTTGCGCAGGATGCTGTACCATCATGGATTAAAAACAACGCAAAGTGGTGGGCTGAAGATAAAATTGATGATTTTACATTTGCTCAGGGAATTGGTTTTTTAATAAAAAATAAAATTATTCAAATTAGTAATCTGCCTACAACTCCAGATGGTGAAATAATCATTGAAAAGGACATAGTCATTCCATCATGGATTAAGAACAACGCAGGTTGGTGGGCCGAGAATAGCATTTCAGATTCAGATTTTTTATATGGAATAAAATTTTTGGTGGAAAACAACATAATTCAGTTCCAATCTGATGTGGATTATGAGAAAAGTAAGAATATTGAAAAACACTTGCTTGATTGGGATACAATAGTCAACGATTCAAAATATGCATATGACGGTTCAATTAGACTACAGAGTAAGTTTTTTGATTATGTAAACTACACAGTAAAATACAATGCAGCAGATAATTATATCTATGATGATAGTGAACCAACTTTGCTTCGGGCTAGTGTTTGGTTGTATCAAATTACTGGGGATGAACGATTTCTTCAGAATGCAAGAAATGTGACAGATGTAATTGAAGGAGTTTATTTATACGAGTCAGGAATTATAATGAAGGCACATCCGATTTCAAGTACTGTCAACATTAACGAAGCTCATACCAACCAAAACATTCTCTCTGATGTAGCACAACTTGCTTTCGTGGACTCAAATTATGTACAATTAACAAAAACAATAGCCAATGCATTCATTGAATATGAAATAAATCATGAAACAGAATTATTCTATGATGGGGTAACACTTGAAGGAAAACCGGTATACCGTGATATGTATATGTCGTATGGAGGCGCAGGTGGTCTAGAATCTCTCTTGCTTGCGTATGAAGCTACTTCTGATACTACATATCTAGATCAGGTCAAAAGAACGATTCTTGCATATTGGGAGTTAAGAGATAAAGAAACAAATCTAATTCCATCATGGGTATACACAGACACTGGAGAAATAAAAGAGCCTTTTATGCAACAATATGGCGCGGGAATTTTTCTAAAAGTTTTACTTCATTATTATTATCTAACTGAAGATGCTGATGTCTACAAGATTATTGAAGATTATACAGATGCTATTGTGAACTATTTCTGGGATGGTAAAACCTGGAATTATCGTGTAGATTATGATGGAACAGTTAGGTCAGATGTTATTGAGGCAAATTATGGCAAACTAGACGACGCATTGTTTTTGGTTTATGATTTGAATCCAGCCAGATTTCAAAAGGCGTATGATCTAGCAAAATCAGACTATGATTTTTCATTTCAGGATAAAATTACTATGACAAATGGACTTGCTATTCATGCTGTAAAAGATGACGGTTCTCCTGCCAGCAGAGAGTCTATGATGACATATGCATTCATAATTAACCAGAATCCTGCAGTTAGACTTTATCAAGATACGATGAACCCAGAATATATTGAAGACATGAAGAATTTTTACGAGAAAGTTATTTCTCATCATAAACGGGAGTATGGATACATTTGGTCCATACAATCTTTACATTATCTGACGGAACGAATGTCAAATTGATTTTGTTTCCAATAATTCCTGTTGCACGTTGGTTCAATTTTACTCCTAATGGAGTGTCCTCCTATGTGTAAGCATCTATTCCCCAATTGTATCAGTACGCCCGTTCATG
>JACATA010000020.1 GCA_013390375.1 Marine Group I thaumarchaeote | reverse complement strand
CAAAGAGGACTGGGCGAATTCGTGAGGTATATCATAACCAGAAGCTTCTTTGCACATTGCGAATTGATGGTGGTCTGGCAATAACACCATATTTTGCTCAGATTCTTATGAAGAGTAAAAAATTCAAAGAAAACTGTCTTGAGATTGACAAAGATTCAAAACCGTTTGTAGAAGATGGAAGATCAGTCTTTTGTGGACATGTTGTTTGGTGTGGTAAAAATATCAGGATCCAAAGTGATGTTCCAGTTCTATACAAGAACAAGGTTATTGCAGTGGGAAAGGCTGTCTTATCTTCGGAGATGATGAAGGAACAAACGGTTGGTGTAGCTGTAAAAGTCAGAGATAGTTTAAAAAGTCAGCCAGAGGGATAGATGAACATGATGCGTGGAGGTAACCGCCAAATGCGAAGAATGATGGATAAGATGGGCCTTGACATGGAAGAGATCCCAAACGTACAGGAGGTCATCATTAAGACAGATAAAAAAGAGATCATCATTCCAAAGCCATCTGTTACCGAAATGAAGTCAAAAGAAAATTCAATCTTTCAAGTAATTGCAGAGAGCTTTGAGGAAAAAGAACTTGAGGTGCCTATATTTTCAGAAGATGATATAATGCTAGTCTGTCAACAGGCAAATTGTGATGAAGAGAAGGCCAAAGATGCCTTGGCTGAGACCAAAGGCGATATTGCCCAGGCAATTCTAAGGCTAACCAGTGGTTAAATTCCTACCATCTAAAATTTAATCAGTTAGTATGATCTTGGAATGATTTTTGTAGTTCCTGATCTTTCTGTTTTCTTATGGGTTGTTGAGTAAGAAAGAAAAATGCCCAGCTTGTAAAAAACCATTTGAAGATCATGATGAATATGTGAATCACATTACAAACATACATCCACCACACAAACCATGCCCAAAATGTCAAAACATAATGTATTGGGCACATCATAAGGCTCCAACTTTCTGGACGGTCAGCTACATCTGTTCTGATTGTGGTTTTATTGGAGAATCGTGGGAGCTTTGGGACGGATGGAATGATTACTATGTCAAAAAAAGAAAGTGAATGAGTTTTCAAAAGTATGAAAGCCCAAGAATTGGCTAAAATGTAAATTTTAATTACAAATTTTTTGCGAAATTTCGAAAAATCATGTTATTTATATACCTTTTTATTATTTTTTTTGAAATTGCTTCATAAGATTATATAAACTAATAAAATTATTACATGTTTTTAGTAGAATATTGAAAATTTTTCGAGATCTATCCTTAAATAAGTATTATTCCTATATTATATGTAGTAAAAATGACATGTAAAGGAATTTGCACAAGGTATAAGGCACAAAAGCCTGTAGGTACTGGAAGATATGCTTCGGGTCAACGAAGATGTCAGATTTGTGAAATTTTCATTAAATGGGAAGGCTTGTGGTGTCCATGCTGTGGATATCGATTAAGAACCAAACCACGAAACTTGAAATATAAAGCAAAACTGCGCGCACGAGTAAATGCAGAAGCCAAGGCTGAAGAATCGATAGCAATAAACGCTAACAGTGAGGAGGCAGCAGTAGAATTGCTTGAGGAGGCAAAGCCGAAGAAGGCTAAATCCAAGCCTAAAGCCAAGCCTAAAGCCAAGCCCAAAGCCAAGGCTGAAGAATCGATAGCAATAAACGCATAATCCACTCCGAAAGCTTATTGCCATCAGAATCGCGTTTTTCAAAGACAGTTATCGATATTGATAATCGAAGTTTTACGATTCAGGTATTACTTTTTGATAACGGAAGTTATGTTTCTATAACGGAAGGCCAGGAAAAGATTGGCGGATTGACGGCATCAATTGGTACAGGTACTGTACCAATTACTACTTCGATCATACCGGCAAAATCAGAATCTCTTTTTTTAAAATTAATGTCTGAACAACTGTCTTCAATCATAACAGGTATTAACATTGTATCTGCGTTTATTCCAAAAGAGCTAGAAAACAAAACTGCTAAAATTTTAATTGCTAAGACAAGGGAGATTGTTGAAAAATGACGGTTGATATGAGAAGTTTTCTACAGCAAATCAAAAAAACCAATGACCTATTCATAGTAAAGAAGAAGGTTTCTACAAAATATGAGATTGCTGCAGTAACTGCAAAACTTGATGGATCAAAAGCCGCCTTGTTTGAAAATATCAAAGGAAGCAAATTCAAGTTGGTTTCAAACTTGGTGGGAAACAGGGCTAGATTTGGACAGGCAATAGGCTCCAAAAAATCTGACATTAATCAAAAAATTGTCAGGGCAATTTCTTCTGCAAAAAAACCAAAAATTTCTGCAACTGCAAAGTTTTTTGAAAACAGCTCTAAAGACATTTCCATTCTTCCAATAGTAACCCACTTCCAAAACGAATCAGGTCCTTTTATCACATCATCCATACTATATGCACGAAACCAGGAAAAAAAATCTCAAAACTCTTCTTTTCACAGACTAATGCCAATTGGGAAAAACAAATTTTCAATTAGAATGGTAGAAGGTAGAGATCTACATAGATCATTTATGTTTGCAAAAAATCATGGAGAGGATCTACCAATTGCAATTACTATTGGAGTTCATCCTGCCATTTCAATTGCTAGTGCATTTCAAGCAGAATGGGGAAAAAACGAACTTGAAATAGCTAACTCACTATTAAACAACAAACTTACTTTGACAAAATGTCCCAGCACTGGATTCTTGGTACCGTCAACTGCGGAAATTGTCATGGAAGGAAAAATCTTGCAAGATAAAACCCACAAGGAATGGATGGTCGAAATGCTTCAAACATATGACATGCCAAGGGCAGCACCAGTAATTGAAATTGAAAAACTGTATTTCAGAAACAATCCAATTTATCATGATATCCTATCTGGTTACAGCGAGGCAAGATTGCTCATGGGTATGCCTATTGAGGCTAAACTTAATGGAATAATGAAAAAAATATTTTCACAGATAAAACAGGTGATTCTGACAAGCGGTGGCGCAAATTGGCTTCATGCTATCGTTCAAATCTCAAAAACCAGATCAACCAATGTGAAAAAAATCATTAACGAAACATTCGCAAATCATAGATCATTGAAGATGGTAACTGTAGTAGACGATGATATTGATCCTACTGATGCTGTATCTGTAGAATTTGCAATGGCTACTAGGTTTCAGGCAGATAAGGACCTGGTGATAATAAAAAATGTGAGAGGTTCTAGCCTTGATCCTTCTAGTGACCAAAAAAAATTACGAACCACAAAAATGGGAATAGACGCCACAATACCTACATCAAAGAGACCAGATGGTTTTAAGATAGGTAAGATTCCAAAAGTTAAAACATCCTTGAAAGATTATTCGAAAAAATGAATGCTGGATATTTTGTTGTAATTGTCTTAGTATCTGGATTTGTTGCTGGTACAATACACGGTGCAGTAAATTTAGCAATTGTAGAACCATATCTGGATGAGGCAATTGGAATTGAAAACCAAAATCTCTTTGTATCTGGAGAAGCTGAAGACACTCCTCAGTTTTGGGTTGAATACACCTCATACCGTGATTGGCAAAAAAGTGGTCAGCTATTAGCTGGTGGAATTCTAGGAATGTCAATAGGAGCATTGTTTGGTGTTGTGTTTGCTTATTCAAGAAATTCCCTGCCCAAAGGACATACTGTAAAGAAGACATTTGTATTGGCTGCAATTATGTGGCTTACCATTTTTTTAATACCGTTTTTGAAATATCCAGCAAATCCTCCAACTGTCGGAGATGCGGACACTGTCGTACTGAGAGGAATATTGTATCTTTCATTTATTGCAATCTCTGGTTTTTCAGCCGTTGGTTTTTCCAGATTGTACAAGAAACTTGAAAACAAAAAGAAATATCTTGCATTTGTTGGTTATGCAGTTTTTATCACAGCTGTATTTTTCATAATGCCACCAAATCCTGATGAAGTCACTGCTCCGATGGATCTGGTGAACGGTTTTAGGACAATGTCTGTGATAGCCGTCACAACATTCTGGATTGCTGAAGCGATAATACTTGGATTGCTGTGGCAAAAATACAAGACAAAGTTGCAGGAATCATAGTTTAAAACTTAGCAACAACATTCTCATTCTACATTCTTAGAATAAGAAATTAGAATGACTGTATCTTTTAAATAACTTAGCTAAACCTAAGTAAACACTTGCCCGTGAAATCAAAAATCGTGACTAGAAAGATAATTCTGCTTTTTACACTAGTTGCTGGAGTTGTTGCTTTCCCATTAGCTGCTTCAGCACAAAGTGATGCTATTCCATCTTGGATTAAAAATACGGCAGGATGGTGGGCAGACGATCAGATTTCTGAGACAGAATTTATCAACTCAATGGAATATCTAATCGATTCTGGAATTATTCAAGTATCCTCACAACAAAATGTAGATGTTACTGAACTCACGATTGGTTTCATACCAGTTGAAAAAGCTGATGAACTTACACCAAAAGCCGAATCATTGGAAAAGTTCCTTGAACAGAAGATGCCCGGTGTGGATTTTAAAATAGTAGTTCCGAATAATTATGAGACAATAATTGAAGGAATGAAGTTTGGTCACATTGATGCCGCATTTATGGATACCGGACCTGCTTGGATAGCTCATAACAGAGCTGGTGCTGAAGTTGTATTGGCTGAAGTTGTAAATGGAAAAGTAAACTATCAAGCAACTGTTTGGACTAAAGCCGATAACAATTCGATTAATTCTCTAGAAGATACATTAGGCAAAAAAGTGGCCTTTACTAGTATTACTGGCTCGTCAGGATTTGTAAGACCAATGGGCACACTAGTTACGGAGGGTCACATCAACATTGAGGGAGGTGATATTGTTGCACTAGAAGCAGCATTAGTAGATTCATTTGAAAGCTATACGTTTGCCGGTGGATACAAAGCAGCTCTTCAATTATTATTAAATGATCATGTTGATGTTGCCTTTGGTTCTGACATTGCACCGAAAAAGTATCTTGATCCAGTTGATCAAGGAAAATTAAAGGCTGTTGTTACAATAGGACCAGTTCCTTCCCACGTCTTTGTAGTCAGCTCCAAAATGTCAGACGGTACAAAAAATGTGTTCGTTAATTCCATGGTGCAACTAAATTATGCGGAAAATAATGACATTCTAAGAAACATTTACGGCGCAGAAGCATTGTTACCCACATCTACTGAGATGCATATTGGAGATTTTGGAAAATTCATTGATGCATTAATAGGTCTTGATCAAAAAATTCTAGACAAATACAATAAAGGTAGTTGAAATGTCTCTTTCAAAGTCATCCAAAGTGAAAACGTTAGGAAAATCTTCTGCAATTTTTACAAAAACCATTGTTCAGATGAATGACGTTTCAGCCTCATACGATTCAAAGAATTATGTGTTAAAAGACATCAAGATGTCAATAGATAGAGGAACCAACTATGCGATCGTTGGACATTCTGGTTCTGGCAAATCTACTTTATTGAGACTTATCAACGGAATGATGAATCCAACTAGTGGCAAAATTTTGGTTGATTATCAAACACCCAACATCTCTGATAAAAAATTCAAATCGTTTATGCACAAAATTGGATATATTCCTCAAAATCTAGGCTTGATAAAAAATTCTACAGTACTTGAAAATATTCTAATTGGTGCATTGCCTCGTGTTAGTGGATTTAATTCCTTTTTGAAAAAATTTTCTGATTATGAAATTGATAATGCCAAAAAAATTCTAAAACAGGTTAGTCTTGAGGATAAAGCTGACAGAAAGATCTACATGCTCAGTGGGGGAGAAAAGAGAAGAGTTGCAATAGCAAGAGCTCTTGTCCAAAAACCAGAGATAGTGCTTGCCGATGAAATTGTCTCCGAGCTGGATCATGTCACCGCACGGGAGATCATGGATGTTTTAGCAGAAGCACAAGCAACCATGAAACTTACTTCAATAATGGTTCATCACGATCTTCAACTTGCATTAGAGTATGCTGACAGAGTAGCAGTGATCAAGGAAGGTGAAAAGATTCTTGAGATTGGAGTTGAGGGAGGCAGAATTGTTGACTTTCAATCGGGAAATTACACACAAAGAGAAATTTTGGAGATGTTTACCAATGAATCAAAAGAATAACCTAATCATCGGGCTAATCATTGCGGGAGTTGTATTCATGTCTGCTAATGTTGATGCAGATCCCAGAGACTTTGTAGAGGGACTGCCAAACATTGGAATTATGTTACAAGAGATTACCGAAGTAGATTCCTCACTTTTTGTAACTGCATTCTGGTCAATGTTAGAAACAATCCAGATGGCATTTATTGGAACTGTTGTGGGTGTTACAATTGCACTTCCGCTAAGCTTGCTAGCTGCCAGAAATTTAAACAACAAATTTGTTTACATACCGATTCGTGCGCTGCTTGCAGCCATCCGTACTTTCCCTTCGATACTTTGGGCAATTTTATTTGTGATCATAGTAGGTCTTGGTCCGTTTGCAGGAGTGCTAGCAATCATCATGTATACGGTTGGGTTTATAGCAAAACTGCAGTATGAAGCCATCGAAGCCGTTGATATTGATCCCATGGATGCAGTAAGTGCAATTGGAGTTTCCAAACTTCAGCTGATCAGATTTGTTGTACTGCCAGAATCTGCATCGCATCTGCTCAGCCAGATTTTGTACATTTTTGACTATAACATTAGGCAGACAAGCATTCTTGGCCTTGTAGGTGCAGGCGGAATTGGATTTTACATAATTAACTACATCAAGTTCTTCGAGTACGGAAAGGCCGCAGTTTTCATGCTGGTTGTTCTAGTAACCGTCTTGATAATTGACTGGGTAAGTGTGCGGATAAGAGACAATTACATTATCAAGTCACAAAGAGGAATGCAGGTTAGGGTGTAAGTGGAATATGGAAAAGATAGTTTGCCCAACCTGTAGAAAGGATATGGGTGAACATGATGAGTGGCAGTCTTATTTATGCTTGGAGAAATTTGTCAAAGTAGCAACTAATCCAGTTGCTTATGGCTCTGTGAGAAAGATAGTTTGTCCGATGTGCAAGAAGGATATGAGTGAACATAATCAGGAACAGACCACAGAATGCCTGAACAAGTTTATTAAACAAGTAACAGGTAAATCGTCTTAAAGAACCTTAAGGACTATCAGGCAAACTTACTGTTTGATAGTCTAAGAAAGTTCTTCAACATACATATTATTTCCATTAATGACTAACCTTTTCAAATAGTTTAGAATTATTTAATTGTAGAACAAATTTTTGTAAATTTTTGGTATGTGTTCCCTCCCAGTAGATCTTTTTACATCCATTACATTCCCAGAATTCCTTAAAATTATTAATTACTCCATCCGGAACCTTTCCAATTACTCTATCACTGTAAATATGAGACAACTTCCCATTGCAAATACTACATCGAGAAATCTTTCCCTCTATAGAAAACCTACTAAAACTAACTTTTTCATTAATTTGACGAAATTGACCCAACTCATCATCCTCTGAGATGTTCACTGTTTTGATGTTATTCCTTTGAGCCAATTTTGCTAATAGACTATCCTTAGTTAGTAAAATCCTTTCTTGCTCTTTTGTCATAATAATTATTTCATCATCAAAAACTTTTGATGAATAAAATGTGTCATATCCTAACAATCTAAGTTTTTTTGCCAGTTTTCCTAACATAGCGTCTACAAAGAATTTTGGTTTTTGTTCTTTGGTCAAGTTAAAGAACAGAATCCACCATTAGTGCAATGAAAAGTACTGCCAAATATGGGCTTGAAAACTTGAACAAAACCCATGAAGCCTTTTCGCTTGGTTTTGCAACAACCCAGAAACTTAGAATTACCATTAGAACTCCAGACGCAATTGCAGTATACAAATAAACTTCATGCATTAATGGCTCCCCATTATCATGCGTTAGGAAAAATGGAACTATACTGAAGAGTACCATCATTAGTGTAGTACCAGCAATTATTCTCGCAGAGGTTTTTTCCGACTGAACTGCAGTTAGCATTGGAACGTTTACTTTTTTGTAATCATCCTTAAAGTGTAAAGTTAATGCCCAAATATGCATTGGAATCCAAACAAAGACTAATCCAGCTATAACAAGACCAAAGTCCCAAAGACCAGTTGTAGTTACAGCGACATAGCCAATCAGCGCAGGTGCGCCACCTGAGAATCCCCCCAAAACAATATTTGTTCTGCTTGTACGCTTGAGGCAATAGCTATATACCAAAATATTATCCACTAATCCAAACGCCATAAAAGAACCAGCTAAGATTCCTTGCCAAAAAGATGCGGTAAAGCATATACCAAAAGCACATGCCAATGATATTCCGGCAAGTATCAGTCCAAAATTCCTAGCCTTTTCTGGAGGATAGATTCGTCTGCTTGGTATGGGTCTGTTCTTGGTTCTTTCCATTATTGCATCAATGTCTCTGTCATGATAATTTGTCAACGTATTTGCAGCAGCAGAACCGGCAGCTACTCCTCCAAGGAGTAATGCCCATGTTTGAAGAGAAATTGGAATGTTGAAAACATTGGAAGCTGTAATGGCTGCACCAAAGGCAGTAAACACAAGAAGATACCAGATCTTTGGTTTTGTCAGTTCATAGTACACAGCAATGTTCGATTTTGTGTTAAAAGTTTGCATTAATCACCACTCTATCCTCAGATCTATACCACTATTCTAACATATAGGACATTTGTTTTGTTCGTGTCTTCATTTCTATAAAACTCTCAGAACCTATAACTCCTTGAATTTTACCAATACTATCTGAAACAATCCTGTACATCTCGCTCAAGTTTTCGGCATACATTGTTACCAGTATGTCAAACCTACCAGTCACTTCTGAAACCTCTCTCACACCTGGAATCTTGAATAATTCTTGAATAACATTATCTCGCTGTTTTGAATCCATGTTAATTCCTGTTAATGATTTTACACCGTATCCTAATTCCTTATTGTTAATCTCAATTGTAAATCGCTTGATGAGTTTTTTCTTTACTAATCGCTTTATTCTGCTGTAAACTACTGAGGAATTTACGTTAATTTTTTCAGAAAGTTTTGGAATTGAGATTGATGAATCATTAGTAAGCTCTGATAAAATCTTTTGATCTATTTTATCCACTTTTGCCATTCAAAACGCCTGAAACCCTACATATTTTTGGGATTAATAAAGCTATTATTGAAATTTTTATAAATTTTTTTCTTAAATCTTATCTTTTTTGTATAGCATCTCAGCTAAGAGAACAGCACCTTTTGCAGATCCCATCTTCTTGTTGTGCGAGAATAACATGTACTTTAATCCATGCTCAAACAGTTCTTCTTTTTCTAATCTTCCAATTGTTGTAGTCATTCCATCACCTACATGTCTTTCAATTCTTGGCTGCGGTCTTGTTGGATCCTCATGCACTACGTAGTAATCTTTTGGTGCTGATGGAAGACCCGCAACGCTGATTTCCTTATTGTATTGTTCATATGTTTCCTTTGCCTTTTTAGGATCAACCTCTTTTTCAGTTTCAACAAATACAGATTCAGTATGACCATCAATTACCGGCACTCTTGTACAAGTACAACTAACACGTATGTCGGCTGGTTCTATTTTACCATCTTTTAATTTTCCAAGTATTTTTTTTGTCTCAATCCTAACTTTCTCTTCTTCCTTCGGTATGTAAGGAATAATGTTATCTATAACATCCATAGCCGAAACGCCTGGTGATCTACCAGCACCTGAAATAGCTTGCATCGAAGTCATCATGACTTTTTTTGCTCCATATTTCTCATAAAGTGGTTTCATAGTAATTGCTAATCCAGTTGTAGTACAATTAGGCAAAGGAGCTACCCATCCTTTCCACCCTCTGTTCTTTTTTTGTACTTCTAACAATTCAGATTGCTCATCATTTATTCCTGGAATAAGAATTGGTACATCATCCTCATACCTATACGCAGAAGAAGTTGAAATTACAGGTACATCCTTTGCAAATTTTGTCTCAATATCTCTTGCAGCATTAGATTCAACAGCAGAAAATACTAAGTCTAACTCTGCAGCGTTTATCTCATCAATTTTTTTTACAGTCATTCCTTTGATATATTCTGGGATTTCTCCACCCACTTCCCATTTGATAATTCCGCTGTCTGGATCCCTAATTGCATCAACATAGTTTTTTCCTGCAGACCTTTCTGAAGCTGCAATTTGTGTAACTTCAAACCATGGATGATCCTTTAGGGATAGTACAAATTCTTGGCCTACCGCCCCAGTGACTCCAATTATTGCTACTTTCTTTTTCACGAGTCATTTTCAAGTTTTCAATTAATAATCGTTAGCAATAACCAAAACACACTATATTGGCAATTAATTATCTACAGTGTGAAAATTCATCCAAACAAACCAGCACGGTCACACATTCCAGCCACACATGGCGGTAAATATGGCACAAAAAATCCGGATCCTCAGGTGATTGACTTTAGTTCAAACGTAAACCCACTAGGATGCCATCCGGGCGTAAAGCGTTATTTGAAAAAACATCTGGATATGATTTCCGAATATCCTGATCCAGACTCTTCTAATCTACGTACAAACTTGGCATGGTTTACTGGTGTTCCAAAAAAGCAAATTGTTGTTGGAAATGGTGCAACAGAAATAATTTACAACTTTTGCAAAACTTTTCTAAATAAAAAATCACGTGTTCTGATTCCAATACCAACTTTTAGTGAATATGAGGTTTCTGCGAAACTTTGTGAATGTAAAATATCATTTTTTAAAACTATGGATCTTTCAAAAAATTTACAAAAATTTGTTATGAAAATTCCCAGAAAAGGATGTGTTTTCATTTGTAATCCAAATAATCCCACTGGTGTTTTAATTCAAAAGAAAGAAATGTTAAAAATTATCTCTGCTGCAAAGAAAAAATCAGCAATTGTCTTTGTTGATGAGACATTTATTGAACTTGTGCCTGGACATGATGAATCTGTAATAAAACATCTTAAGAATTTTGAGAATTTGTTTATTTTACGTTCGCTTACAAAATCCTTCGGTCTAGCGGGAATTAGAATTGGCTATGGGGTAGGCAGTCCACAAATCATAGATCCCTTGCAAAAAATCAAGATTCCTTGGAATGTGAGCAACATGGCACAACTAGCTGCAAGTGCAGCAGTGTGTTATCATCCTTTTTTAGATAAAACACGCAAATTAATCAAAAAGGAGAGAAATTTCATATCCTCAAATTTAGCAAAATCGAAAAAATTTGCTTGTTATACTTCAGCGACAAACTTTCTTCTAGTTAAGACAAAAGTTAAGTCAAAACTTTTGCAAAAGAAACTTCTAAAACAAAAAATTCTGATTAGAGACTGTAGTACGTTTCGTGGATTAAACCAGAATTACATTAGGATTGCAGTGAAAACTAGAAGAGAGAACATAAAACTGCTAAAGGCTTTGGAGGCGATTTAGTATTTCAAAAACACTAATGATTCAGGGAACTGCATCTAGCGCAGGTAAAACAACGCTTGTTACTGCTCTTTGTAGGATTTTTGTGGAAAAAGGATTCTCTGTAGCACCGTTCAAAGCGCAAAATATGTCAAACTACGCCTATAAAGGAAAGGATTTTGAAATTTCTCGTGCTCAGGCAGTTCAAGCTCTAGCATCACGTGTCGAAATATCAGCTGACTTGAATCCAATTTTGCTAAAGCCATTAGGTGATTATAGAAGCTCCATTTTCCTAAGAGGAAAATTCTATAAAAAAATGTATGCTGATGACTATTACAAGAAGTTTGTTCAAAAAAATGGAATGAAAACAGTTTTGAGATCATTTCATACCTTAGAAAAAAATCATGATTTGATTATCATTGAGGGTGCTGGCTCTCCTGCCGAAATTAATCTTACAAGATATGATATTGCAAACATGAAACTTGCTGAGAAAACAAAATCACCTGTAATTTTAATTACAGATATTGAGAGGGGTGGCTCTTTTGGAAGTATTGTTGGTACTATGTCATTGCTAGAAAAAAAATACCAAAGAATGATCAAAGGTTTTGTTTTTAACAAATTTCGTGGAGATTTAGATATTCTTAAACCCGGATTTAGAAAACTAAAACAAAATACAGGAAAGCCTGTTTTTGGGACCATTCCGCTGACTAAGTTTTTACTTCCAGAGGAGGATTCTATAACTTCAAATTCAAAGCAGCTTGCGCTGAATAGACAGAACTTAAAAAAGATCGATTCTGAAATTGAAAAATTAAGCAAAGTTGTAAAGTCAAGTCTTAATATCAGAGCAATTGAAAAATTATTGTAATGATACTTGAAAGCGTAGTTATAGTTGGATTTGCTCTTTTATTGGATTTTTTAGTGGGTGATCCAAGAACCAAATATCATCCAACTGCTTGGATGGGAAAACTAATCGCATCACTTGTTCCTTTTACAAAAAGCAACTCAGCAAAAAGGGAATTGATTGGTGGTATCTTGATTGTTAGTATAATTGTAGCAACTGTATGTACAGTGCTTGTTGTTTTGGATATTGGAATTAGTTTACTCACTACAGACATTGTCTCATTAGTTGTATCAATAGCCGTGGGCTCAATCTTACTAAAAACAACTATTGCCATTAAGGGAATGCAAAAACATGCTTTGGCAGTAGTTGATGCGGTTGAAAAAGGTGATTTAGACTCTGCTAGGAACCATCTCTCTATGATTGTTAAGAGAGACACGAAGCATTTAGATAAAAACCACATCTTATCTGCCGTTTTAGAAAGTGTAAGTGAGAATACAGTTGATGGAGTTACTGGCCCGTTATTTTATTATGCAATTTTCGGTCTTCCAGGCGCATTTGCCTACAGAGCAATAAACACTATAGACTCTATGGTTGGATACAAGACAACTCTGTTCAAAAACGTGGGCTGGTTTGGAGCTAAATGTGATACAGTGCTCAACTATCTACCATCTAGACTAACTGCATTAGTAATGATCTTAGGCGCATTAATTTTGGGTTATAATTGGAAGGAATCATTATACATTATGAAGCGTGACAGCGGAAAACTGGAAAGTCCTAACGCAGGATTCCCAATGGCTGCTTTGGCAGGTGCACTTGGAACTAGGTTAGAAAAAATGAATTACTATACAATTGGCAATGGCAGTATAGAATTTACAAAATCTCATATTATCTCTGCGGTTACATTGATGAAAGTTTCGTCAATTTTATTCTGCGGCATAATAACTATTCCAATAATCGTAACTCTCTCATTTTTAGGATGGTGGATACATGCTTAAGGAAATTAGTTCAGTTTTTTCATTTCTTACAATAATTCCTTCTAACAGCACTAACCTGGAAGCTGTAGCAAGATACATGCACATTTTTCCTATCATTGGAATCGCAATAGGACTATTAATTGGCTCAGTTGGATTTGGCCTTTCATTTTTCCTAGACCCATTGATTGTTTCACTATTAGTTGTTGCATCCATTGCTGTCATCACGGGAATACATCACACTGACGGTCTAGCGGATTTTGCTGACGGTCTTATGACCAGAGGTACAAAAGGGAAAAAACGCAAAGCAATGAAAGACCTTTCAACCGGTTCAGCAGGTATTGTTTCTGTTGTATTGTATGTAGTTGGTGCAATCATAGCTTTATCACTAACAAGTGGTTATGATTTATTCAAAGCTATCTTACTTAGTGAGATTTTAGCCAAGTTCTCAATGGTACTAATGGCGAGTATTGGTAATTCAGCGGCAGTAGGCTCTAATTCACCATTCATGCAAATTATGAAGGATAAAAGAAGAATAGCAATAGCAAGCGTCATTACAATTATTCCGCTTGTTGTGATAGGTGGAACAGTAGGATTGATACTTTTTGGCGCATCAATTGGCGTGACATTGTTTTTGATTGGTCTTTCTACTAGAAGTTTTGGTGGAATTACTGGAGATGTTCTAGGTGCAACTAATGAGCTTACAAGACTTTCATCCCTGTTAATCTTTGTATCATTATGATTGGACTTGTCATGGCAGGAGGCAAGGGAACTAGAATGGATATTTCTAATGAAAAATTGTTACTTGAATACAAAAAACCAGTAATCTTTCATGTAATTGACGCATTAAAAAATTCCCATTGTTTTTCCCAAGTTATTGTTGCAACGAGCCCAAACTCACCTGATACAAAACACGTGTTGGAACAAAATAGAATCGAAACTTTATCCACACCAGGAAATGGATATGTTAACGACCTAAATTTTCTACTACAAAAGATGAGCGGATCTGTGTTTGTTACTTCTGGAGATTTACCACTACTGGATGAAAAAATAATTCAAGTCATAACTGAAAAATTTAATTCGGAAAACGTTTGGACTAGTTTTCTTGTGTCTAAGAAATTTTTGAATTCCTTAGGTTTGGAATCTAGCCTATTGGTCAATTCTGATAATATTGAATGTACATACACTGGGATTTCTATTATCAATGTTAACAAAATTAAAAATTTGAATTCAGTTAAGGAAAACTACATAATTTTAGATGATAAGAGAATAGCTTTTAATTTGAACACAAGGAAAGATTACGAATTACTCAACAGTTCCTAAAACCTTCCCTATTATTCGTGCCTTTGAACCTCTAGGTTCAGCTATCACATTACCACAAGACTTGCATGTAACATGTGTTGAGGCGTGCGAATAAACAATGTTTTCTTTTTCACATTCTTTGCAACTAATTTTGAGGAATTTACTATTTGGCTCTGGAATGAGTATGTGTTCTTTTTTCATTTTGCAACCAACTCGAATTTTCTGATTCTGATACCCCGTTTATCAGTCTTCTTCTTACATTCTGGGCATGTGAAAATCTGTACAACCTTCTTTGTTGTTTTTGCGGGCTTTGCAAGCTTTGGGAATTTCTGGCCTCCATACCCTTTTTTTCGTAATGCATGTCTTCTTTCTCCAGCAGCAGTACCTCTACGTTTGCCAGCCTTGTAAATAGAAACCTTTTGAATAGTATGCTTGTTACATTTTGGGCAAAAACGATTGATCTCTTTAGGGATGTTCACAGCTAACATCCGAGCCTGGCGGTAATTTAAACATGGTCTCTAATCTATAATAATACGAATGCATTTCATAGAACATTGTTCTTTGGATTATCTAAAAGCATCCAAACTTTAAATGCAGTTGCTATTGGTGACAAGGCTGCTGATCTTGTTTTAGAAAATTGTTCGTTGGTCAATGTTTATTCCCGCGAGATTTTACCAGAAACTCAAATCGCCATATCCCAAGATCGAATTGCCTATGTTGGTAAAGATGCATCTCATACAAAAGGGAAAAAAACTGTTATAATGAATTTAGAAAAAAAATATGTCACTCCAGGATTTGCTGATCCTCACATTCATGTGGACCAGTTTGTTTCACCCACGGAGTTTGCAAAAAAATCTCTTCTGTGTGGTGTGACCTCACTTTTTTCTGATCCTATTGATATAGTGAGCACTTGTGGCTATAGCGGCTTTAAAGAATTTGTTAAAATGACGTCTGGACTTCCGGTACGTTTTTTTCACGTTGTTCCTGGCGGAGTTCCAGTTGATAGGAAATTCAGCCACGGAAAAACACTCACCCTTACTGAAGAGAAATCTGCACTCAAAATTCCAGGTGTTCTTGGTTTGGGTGAGGTATTTTCATGGACAAAAGTAACAAAACGTGATTCTAAGACAATGAGAACGTTGTCAACCATGCTTGAAAATAATTGTGTAATCAACGGTCATACCGCTGGCGCATCTGGCAAAAAACTAAACGCCTACGTATCATCAGGTATTTTGTCCTGTCATGAGCCAATAAACTTTGAGCAGGTTATAGAGCGATTAAGATTAGGAATGTGGATAATGATAAGGGAGGGATCTGTTCGAAGGGACCTAAAAGATATTGTTACACTAGTACTCTCAAACAAAACCTACACTGATAGATTGATGTTTTGCTCTGACGGTCTTGATCCAGCTGACATCGCAAGATTTGGTCACATTGATCATTGCATAAGAGAATCGGTAAAACTAGGTCTTAATCAAATAGATGCAATTTCTATGGCATCAAAAAACTGTTTTGATTATTATAACATGGGAAAGGATTTGGGTGGCATTGCTCCAGGAAAACTTGCTGACATTTTGGTTTTTGACGACCTAAAGAAAATGAAACCAAGGAAAATTTTTGTTGGTGGACGTTTGGTTGCATCAAATGGTACTATCGTGTGTAAAATGAAAAAACATACAGTGCCTAAATGGATGACGAAAACTGTCAAGTTACAGAAATTCTCAGAAGATGATTTTATGGTAAAATCTCGAGCTAACTCGGCTAATGTTAACGTGATAAATATGAAAACAGAGATTATAACGGAAAAGATAAACGAAAACTTGTCGGTAAAAGATGGAAATGTTGTTGCATCCACTGATAAGGATATATGGAAAGTAGCTGCATTTGATCGAACATTTGGAACGGCAAAACATACAGTTGGATTTTTGAAGAACTTTGATGCCAAGATAGGAGCTTTTGCATCAACATGGAACTTTCATGAAAACAACATGATCGTAATTGGTTCTAATGAAAAAGATATGGCAAAGGCAGCCAACAGCCTTGTCAGCACTCAAGGTGGTATGGCAGTAGTTAGCGAGGAAAAAATCCTGGCGTCTATGCCTCTTCAAATGGCTGGTATTGTATCTACAAATAGCTTTGAAACGGTTTCAGAAAACTTTGCAAACCTAAATACTGTATTAGCTGAAGCTGGTTGCAAATTCAAAAAACCTCATCTGATTCCACTTTTTTTGCCGTTTCTAGCACTACCAGATATACGAATACTAAGCACTGGATTAGTTGATATCAAGAATCATTCATTTCTAAAAATTGTTACATGATAGAATATTAAGGGGAAAAAATGTATGTTTTTTGAAGTATGGCATCAATACAGCAAACACCTCAAGGTCCAGTTTTAGTCCTAAAAGAAAGCGCACTACAGCAAAAGGGACGTGATGCACAGAAAAATAATATTGCTGCCGCAAAACTGGTAGCAGAACTGGTTAAAACAAGTCTGGGTCCACGCGGTTTAGATAAAATGCTAGTGGATTCACTAGGAGATGTCACAATTACAAATGATGGAGCTACAATTCTAAAGGAAATTGATGCTCAGCATCCTGCTGCTAAAATGATGGTTGAGATATCCAAAACTATTGATACTGAAGTGGGTGATGGAACAACCTCTTCTGTTATTTTTGCTGGAGCATTATTAGAAAAAGCAGAAAAGCTTCTTGAAAAAGATGTACACTCTACAGTGATTATCGATGGATATGAGGCTGCCTCAGAAAAGGCTCTTGAATTATTAGCAAAACTAGCAAAAGCAGTCGAACCTGATGATCGAGAATCATTAATCAAAATTGCAAAAACTAGCATGCAGTCTAAACTAGTTTCTGAGAACAGTGTACCTCTATCAAAATTATCTGTCGATGCAATTCTGAAAATTGTGGAAAAAGACGGCGATAAATATTCTGTTGACCTTGATAATCTCAAAGTAGAAAAAAAGGCAGGAGGTTCTATTGATGATACTGCTTTAATCAACGGTATAGTTCTTGACAAAGAAATTGTTCACAGCGGCATGCCAACAAAGATTGAGAAAGCCAAAATAGCACTTGTTAACGCTGCACTTGAAGTGGAGAAGACTGAGATGAGTGCTGAAATTAGAATCTCTGATCCAACTCAAATGCAGTTGTTCTTAGAAGAAGAAAATAGGATGTTAAAATCAATGGTAGATAAAATACACAGCATTGGTGCTAATGTACTAATTTGCCAAAAAGGAATTGATGATATTTCACAGCATTATCTTTCCAAACATGGAATTTTGTCTGTACGAAGAGTAAAAGAAAGCGATATGACAAAACTGGCAAAAGCCACTGGTGGAAGAATTACTACAAATCTTGATGATATTTCAACAAATGATTTGGGCTCTGCCGAAATTGTACATCAGAAAAAAGTAGAATCAGACAAGTGGGTTTTCATAGAGGGATGCAAAAATCCTCGTTCAGTAACAATTCTCATCCGAGGAGGTTCACAAAGAGTAGTTGATGAGGCTGACCGTTCCATACACGATGCGTTGATGGTAGTCAAAGATGTTGTTGAGAAGCCTTCAATTGTGGCAGGTGGTGGTTCACCGGAAGCGTATCTGGCTACAGAGTTAAATGAGTGGTCAGGTGGTGCTGAAGGCAGGGAACAGCTTGCTATCAAACAATATGCAGAAGCCTGTGAA
>JACATA010000019.1 GCA_013390375.1 Marine Group I thaumarchaeote | reverse complement strand
GAACAATCAAACTCATCTGTACTAGCAGCCAATGAACCATCAGTATCCATGTACAAAATGTGTATTGTACCACAGTTTTGAGTGCCACACCCATCATCATCCCTCCATGCCCCAACTACCAAATCATTTGTACCATCACCGTTCAAATCTCCCATGTCTGCAACAGAATTACCAAATTGATCACCAGGATTTCCCCATGGACCGCCATCTTCTATAGTAGGACCATTGTCAGTTGAACTGTTAATCTCTTCACTGGATTTTATCGTACCATCTGAGTTTGTAGCAGCAAGTACCTCAAAGTCTGACGGGGAATGAACGAGAAGCGAACACACTGTAAATAATAATATGAATAAATGAAGGCTACGCATTTCAATTTTCATAGATCAGTTTTCTAGTAAATCTAAGTTAAAAACATGCTTTGGTGGGCAAGCATACTATGCAGGAATTTTTTCTTCTAAACTAAACTCGTTCTCGACAAAATACTCTACTCTTGTCTTCTTGAATTCCTTTGCACTAAACAGAATTTTATATTCATCAACATCGATCTGCTTCTGAATTTGTCCAGCAACCTCTCCCGCTTCGTCGAAAGATTTGCAATGAATCATTGAAAACACGTTGTATGGCCAGTCTGGATATACCGGTCTCTCATAGCAATGGCTTACCTGTGGGAAAGCGCCAAGCTTGTTTCCAACTTCGGTGATTCGTCCTTCCGGAACTTTCCAGACAATCATGCCGTTGGCAGTAAACCCAGCTTCCCTGTGACGTAAAATTGCTGCATACCTTCTCATAACTCCAATCTCTTCGTAATGACGTAGCTTTTCAAAAATTTGCTCTTCTGTCATTCCCAAACTTTCGGCAGCCTTTTGGAAAGGTCTGTCAACTATCTCCATATCTTTCTGCAACTCTCTGATGAACTCCTTGTCTTCCTCGGTTGGGACAAACTTTACATCGATAACTTTTTTCTTTTCCTCTGATGGTTTTACCTCGTGCTTTTTGTCATCAACCATATCCAACTTTACTCCAATCTTGAATAGCTGCAATGTAGGAAGCATTCTTGTCTTTTTGATTCCATCCAGCTTTGAAAATTTCTCTACCTCCTTTTCCAAGTCGGAGCCGGGAGGTACAGCCAACGTAAACCAGAGATTGAACTCATGTTCCCTTTCATAGTTGTGGCTTACACCTGGATGCTTGTTGATTTGGTGCGCAACGTATTCCAACTTGTCAGGTTCAATTTCCATCGCAACCAGTGAACTGGTGTAACCCAATTTTCTTGTGTCAAAAATTGCGCTAAGCTGTCTCAGAACGCCCTTTCTCTTCAGCT
Organism: Marine Group I thaumarchaeote; assembly: GCA_013390375.1. GTDB lineage: Archaea > Thermoproteota > Nitrososphaeria > Nitrososphaerales > Nitrosopumilaceae > Nitrosopelagicus. The sequence goes on along the minus strand of JACATA010000019.1, from coordinate 19,422 downwards.
GAATCAGTCTTTTCTTTACTTCGTCGGATGAGATTTCAAATTTCTTTGCAATTTCATCAAATGGTTTAGCAACCAATGGAAATGTCCACTGTATCTCGTTTAGAATTTCAGTGTCGAGTTTATCCATATTAGACAATACTCCAGATCTTTAGTGTCAATTAAAAAATGTAGCTGGCTTTCTCGAATCTATAAATATCATCCACGGTGTGCCTGAGTGTTGATTGTTGATCTCCACCTAAAGGGAAATCTTGTCATTGTAGTTGGTTCTGGAAACGAGGGCGTAAAAAAAGTCAGTTCGCTCTTGACGCAGGACTGTGAAATTCTTGTAATAGGCGATAAATCAAATTCTCAAATCGAAAGATATGCCAAGCAGGGAAAAATCAAGTTTAAAAAAACCAAATTAAAGGATGCAAGCTTTCTTTCAAAATACAAACCGTATCTGGTTATGGCTACTACCTCTGACAGGACGCTGAACAGAAAAATTGTTGAAAAGGCAAGGAGAATGAAATCCTACGCCTATGCGTCAGACGATCCCGAGATTAGCGACTTTGCCCATCCTTCAGTAATCAACATTGCAGACACGGTCCAGATTGCAATATCAACTGGCGGAAGCAGCCCTGCCATGGCAAGAAAGATCAAATTAAAAGCGGAACCTTTTTTCAAAAAAAACATCTCAAGCGAGGACATCTATCAAATCAAACTGCAGAAATTTGCAAGGTTTGAGGCAAAACAAGTGCTTCCAACCCAGTTGGATCGCAAAAAATTCCTGTACGCGGTAATGAACGATAGGCGTGTAAAAGAATTATTAAAAGAAGGAAAATACAAAATGGCACAGGCGCGAGTAAAAAAAATGCTTAGGGAACGGTCATGAAACAAAATATAATCAACGCTAGAGTAACTTTTAGGAAATCGCCAATCCATGTTTTGGAGAAATTTGCCTTCAAAGATATGCCTAATGCATGCTTGACCTTCAAGAAAAATTCCAGCGTTTCAGAATGTGTAATAATTCAGACATGTAACAGGATTGAACTATTTGCTACATCAGATAATCATAACGTTGACGAAATCAAAAGAACCTGGGCGTCACTTACAGGACTGGAAGAGAATGCGTTTAGAGACACCCTCGAAGTGTGTGAGAACAAAGACGCCTATGAGCATCTGTTAAAACTCACATCCGGTCTGGAGTCGCTGGTTGTTGGGGAAGAACAAATTCTTGGACAAATTAAGGAATCAATTTCAGCAGCAAGAAAAGCCAATGCATCAGGTAAAAGACTGAACAAATTGTTTGAAAGATCTATAAGGATTGGAACCCGCATCAGAAATTCTACTGGAATAGGTAGTGGTGGAATATCACTTGGTTCCATGGCGGTCAAGCTTGCAGAGGAAAATGTTGATGATATCAAATCAAAACACGTGTTGCTTATTGGCACGGGAGAAGCCGCAACACTGGTTGCCAAGTCTCTCAAGAAAAGAGGATATGCTTTCGATGTTACTAGCAGGACTCTAGAACGATCCGTTGGATTTTCTCAAACGCTGGGAGGAAAACCCATAAAATTTGAGGATGTGCTATCAGGATTCAACAATTATGAAATAATCTTTGTTGCCACAACAGCACCATATTTCTTGGTTTCATTTGACAGAATGAAAGACTCTATGAAAAATAAAAAACCTGGAATGATGATACTAGATTTGTCAAATCCCAGAACGGTGGATGAAAAAGTTGCCACAATTCCTGGAATTAAACTAATGAACATTGATCAAATTGCTGAGATGGTAGACAAGAACATGAAAAAGAGGAGGGAGAAAGTTTCCACTGTGGAAAATATAATTAGTGAAGAAGTTCCAATTATTGAGGCTACAATGAAACGGCTTGATGCGGAACCTCTGGTTAAGGATGTGTTTACCAATGCAGATTCTATGAGAATAAAGGAACTGCAAAAGGCACTTCAAATGTTAGGGGAGACAGACGAAAAAAGAATCAAAATTATTGATGAGTTAACTAAAGCTGTTGTAGAAAGCATTGTTTCTACACCCATGAATAATTTAAGAAAAGCCTCTGAACAAGGAAATCCTGAATTGCTGGAAATAGCAAGTAAATTATTCAACTATAAGAAAAAGGAATAGCCAATACTAATCTAAGATTATATTACTTGTTATTTGATTTTTAACATGACGTCATTTCCCTCAAAAAGATTGAGACGGTTAAGAGTTAATGAAAATATAAGAAACCTAGTACAGGAAGTTAGGTTATCTGTAAATGATTTGGTTTGTCCCATTTTTGTAGAAGAAGGTTTGGAAAAAAAGAAGCCTGTAGATTCAATGCCAGATATTGTTAGGTTGCCGTTATCAGAGGTTTCAAATGAAGTACAAAATATTTCTGATTTAAAAATTCCAGCAGTAATGTTGTTCGGTATTCCTTCACAAAAAGATGAAAAAGGAACTTCTGCATTCGCCGATGACGGCATTGTACAGAAGGCAGTTTCTGAAATAAAAAATAATTTTGGTAACAAAATTTCGATCATGGCTGACGTCTGCTTATGTCAATATACCAGCTCAGGCCACTGCGGAATAATTAATGACAAAAAGATAGACAATGATTTGAGTATAGAAACTTTAACAAAGATTGCTGTTAGCCAGGCAAAGGTAGGTGTTGACGTAGTTTCTCCGTCTGCAATGATGGACGGTCAAGTTTCTGCTATAAGAAAGGGGTTGGATGATGCAGGTTTTAATGATGTAATCATAATGTCACATTCAGCAAAACACAGTTCCTCATTTTATTCACCATTTAGGGATGCGGCGGAATGTGCGCCACAATTTGGTGACAGGAAAACATACCAAGTTCCATTTACAAACCCACGTGAAGCCATGAGAGAAGTCGAGGCAGATATTGAAGAAGGTGTGGACATAGTGATGATAAAACCTGCACTATCTTATCTTGATGTAATTGCGGAAGCTAAGAAAAGATTCAACATTCCAGTTTCCGCATACAGTGTTTCGGGAGAATATGCAATGGTCAAGGCTGCAGCTAATCAAGGCTGGATCAAGGAAGATCAAATAATAAATGAAATTCTATCTTCCATCAAGCGGGCGGGCGCTGATTTCATCGTTACATATTTCGCCAAGTCAGGTGCAAAATTAATTAGCGATAATTCATGATAGACGACCAACGGTTTGAGATACAATTAGCTTTTGATTTATTACCACATGTAGTAGGTTGTAGTTGGGCTACTATCTGGTTCCGTCTAAACAAAATTAAAAATCCAACAAGAGAAGAATTTAGGGAAAAAGTTACTGAATATTTCAAAATGTTGGAACCGTTGCTAGATGTATATCCACAAGACAAGAATTTTGAAGAAATTATCAGTTATTTAAAAAAACGAAATGCCGTAGAGCTGGAGAAGATAAGTAATGGAAAAAATCCTGAGGTTGAAAAGCGATATGATAGATATGTTGATTATAGATAAAATACTCTTCAAAGCCGCCATAATCTTGGTCTGACAAACCTTAATTTTCGTTGAAACAGAAGAACCTGCCAGTTAATGCAGGTAAAAAATATCACTGCCCCTATACCAATTATATCCGCTACAATGATGCCAGTTATTCTATCTTCAAATAATTGCAATAGTGGTGCAAGAACAGCTTCACTTATTGTAATCATTATGTAATAAGATAGGAGTCTCCCACACCAAAATCCGATATAGAGCCCAATACTTTTTGCTCTCATCATGCCATATGCAACAAATAACATATTGCTAGGCAATGGTGTTGCAGCAAATAGAAAAGATGTCAGTGTGTATCCAAATTTTTTCTTATTTAGAAAATTGCCTATAGCGTCTAGATTTGATTCCTGCTCTTTGCCCACAAATCGTCGGAAAAAACCGCTTATGTACTTTAAAAAGAATCGACCGATTGTAGCCCCGGTTGCTCCAACAATTGCCAACAGAAATGGATCAAGCGAAGCATCTAATGCAAAAAACGATGAAAGGATAATCCAGGTTGGAGGCATTAAAATTGGCGCTGCGTTTACTGCAATCAATAAAAAGAATATGCCTAGATAGGAATATTCTATGATTGTTTCAAAGATATCAGCCATGGGTTATAGAAAGATGAGACACTCTAAAACTCTTAAAAAAGATTAGAATGCATCATTTTCTTTTGAAATTGAAATAAATGCAGGAGGTGGGATTTGAACCCACGAACCCCTAAGGGAAAGGATGGCCCATTGCCAAAATCTTGAGTCCTTCTCGGTTGGCCGGGCTTCGATACCCCTGCATTCTAAACTGCTTTGGAACATTTAAAAAAAGTTATTAATTGAAGAAATAGAGATTTTTGTATGACTACATGCGAAGAAGCAAAACAGATGAGAAGCGGGATAAACGTTCAAGGAAAAATTGAGCGAAAAGGCGAGGTCAGAACCGTAAATACAAAGTTTGGAGAAACCAAAGTTTGTGATGCATATCTGGCGGATGAATCTGGTTCAATCAAACTTACACTTTGGGCTGATGATACAGAGAAAGTGAAAGATGGAGACACGGTTTCTATTGAAGGTGGATATACCACAACTTTTAGAAACGAAATCCAGTTGAATAAAGGCAGAAAGGATGGAAAACTGGAAGTAACTTCTGGTTAGTACTAAAAACACAATAATTAATTATTTTTCTAATTTTTTATCTTTTATTCATAAATTAGATTTTGCGAAATATTGTTGATGATATTCTTCTGCCCTATAGAATTTTTCCGCAGGTTTGATCTCCGTTACTATTTCAGCATTAAATTTTTCTCTTGCGACAGGATTTAATTTCATTTTCATTTCAAGAGCAACTTTTTCTTGTTCTGGTGTGTGAAAAAATATTACCGATCTATATTGCGTTCCTATATCTGGTCCCTGTCTGTTTGGTGTGGTTGGGTTGTGATTATCCCAAAAAATTTTCAGCAGAACTTCATAAGGAATTTCTTCCGGATCGTAATCAACCTGGACTGATTCTGCATGTCCAGTTGTGTCTGTACATACGTCTTCATAGGTGGGATTTTGTTTCATTCCGCCAGAATAACCAACCTGTGTTGATTTTACTCCCTTTGTTTTTCTAAATATCTCTTCGACATGCCAAAAACAGCCTGCACCAAATGTGGCTTTCATATTATTTTAATAGTAAATTATCTGATTTATAATCTACATGGAAAAGGCGGACATTGAAACTATACCGATTAAAAAAACATTTGATCTAAAAGATGAAAAAGATGCTTATGATGCAGCTGAGGAAATGGTGCAAATTGGATTTTACAAAGAAAAAAAAGGATTCAAAGTATTAATGCCAAAAGAATCAGAAAAGACAGCGAAGCGAATTGGCTATATAGTTACCACAACTGTGACTTCTAGTTTGAGGAAGGAAAAACAGGAGAGAGATATCAAATATTGGACATATCATCATGACAAGGAACATTATGCTATTGTATTAGTCAGTTCTAAGGTTGTAGAAGAATTAGGTTTCTGACTTGTTTAGATATTGAGGAAGTTTAAGCTTACTTGCAAGTATACCAGCGATAATAATTCCAAACAAAATACCTCCAATTACATCCATTGGATAGTGTTGCAATAGGTAGATTCTGCTTAATGCCATGCAGCCAGGAAAAATCCATAAAAGAACCCAACCACGCGGAAATCGTTCTGAAAGTGCATAACCCAAAACAAATGCAAGTGCAGATGCACGCGCTACATGCCCTGATGGAAACGAGCCTTTACCACCTAAAACTGTAGTATCACTTTCTAGTTCAATTGGTAATTCACTGCCAAGATATTCAAGATCTGATCTTGGGCGCTCAACCACATAATCCTTCAAATATCCTGACGCTACCGTTCCGACCAAGACAGCAAGCAACAAGATGAGACCCATACGTCTAGTTTTTCGCCATACAAACATTACAAAACAGAAAATCATAATTGGAATTATTCCACCAATTTCTGTAAAAATCCACATTAAATGATCTAGTGATGTATTGCCTGCTGCAGATTGAAAATATAGCATGGAAGACTTGTCAAATTGCTCAGTAACTTCTGCGTACACTAACCATGTTATAATTAAAAACGCTATTACCAATAGGAAAAATCCGCGAGAACGTATTTCAAAGAAAAATTTTTGCAATTAATCACCCTGCATTATGATCATTTTTAATTTTGCTGATAATTTAAAGACTAAAAGATTTTAACAGGAGCTAAAAGAGAAAAATATGTGGAATTCCTGACTATTGATGATTTTGACTTTAAAGGTAAAACTGTTTTTTTACGTGTAGACATGAATTGTCCTATAGATCCTGAAACGTTAGAGATTTCTGGGACAAAAAGAATTGAAGAAACTGTAGAAACAATTGATTCGTTAAATAATGCTAAAATTGTAATTGCATCACACCAAGGAAGAGTTGGCAATAAAGAATATACTGGTATGGAAAAACACGCTAAAGTACTTGAGAAGCTGTTGGACAGAAAAGTAACATTTGTTAGTGATGTTATCGGTACTGCTGCCCAAAATGAAATAAAAAAACTAAATGATGGTGAAATTCTGTTACTAGACAATCTTAGATTGTGCGCTGAAGAAAATTACGAATTTTCTGGATCTGATGCTACAAAAACCATAATGGTGAGAAGATTATCAAAAATGTTTGATTTTTGTGTGTTGGATTCGTTTCCGAGTGCACATAGATCGCACCCATCAATTGTTGGCTTTCCGTATGTACTTCCATCATGTGCAGGACGCCTTGTTGAAAAGGAAGTTAAAAAACTGGATGAAATTATGAGTGTAGCTAAAGCGCCTCATGTACTAATTTTAGGAGGTAAAAAGGTTGAAGACAGACTTGAAGCAATAAGATTACTAATAGAAAATGGTAGAGCTGATCATGTTTTACTTACTGGCTTGATTGGCAATGTATTCTTAAGGGCACAAGGCAGAATTAGATCCTCTCTTGGAATTAAGAGAGAAGATGAAATTGTTGCTAAAGCGCATACATTGATAGGAGAATTTCCAGATGTTTTCTCAACACCTGTAGATGTAGCAATAGAACAGAATGGAAATAGAGTGGAGTTAGATATTAGAGAATTAAACAAGGGTGATGAGATTTATGATCTAGGTCCAAAAACCATAGAACATTATGGTAAGCTCATTTCTGGAGCAGGCACAGTATTTATCAGCGGTCCCGCCGGATTTTTTGAAAAAGAAAATTTTGACTATGGAACAAAAGCTCTTCTAGAAATAGTAGCAAATTCTATGGCAACAACAATAGTTAGTGGAGGCCATCTTTCGTCTGCTTTAAAAAAATTTGGGCTGGCAGAAAAAATAACACATATCAGTACAGCTGGTGGCGCATTAGTTCGTTATCTAACTGGTACCAAATTACCAATGATTCAATCTCTTGAAGAATCGGCAAAAAGATACAGGGCTAAAGCGTAGAACCACAACTAGAATTTTGGCAGATCCTATTCTCAGATGATATGATGTAACTTTCTTTTTTGCATGAGCTGCATTGAATTTTCTCAATTGGTTCGAATAGCTTAAACCATTGTGTATTAAAATTCTGACCAATATTACGCAAAATTTCAGCGTCGCACAATTCCTTAAAATATACTTCCATATCGTTTATTGTCAAAGACGGGTCAATCTTTTCATTTTGCTTTAAAATTTCAAAAACTTGATCATTGTTGAATTTTAGGTCGACATCATTGTAATTTTCAAAAATTACCTTTCTAATACTAGTTGTTATTGGATTGTTATCCATCTAGTATAGAGATGCCGCTTCTTCTTTTAAGTTTCCTGCAGCCTCTGTGTCATTCATTTTATCAACAAAATAAGAATAAATTCCGTATTTCAGTGCCTTTAATGAAAGTAATGCACACTTGATTCGTACTGGGCTTGTTTTGATTAAATGTTCTAGACCAAGTTCTGATAGCAAGTCGTCTTTTTTGAAATTTTTTACTTCTTCCAGGTTTTTGCCCTTAATCATTTCAGTTAACACAGAAGTACATGCCATACATATAGCACAGCCTTTACCATCAAATTTTACTTCAGTAATTTTATTTCCATCAACATTAACATACAAATCAATGCTGTCGCCACAAAGAGGATTACTATCATGTCTATGTATGTGTGGGTTTTCTATTTTACCAAAATTTGAAGGGTTTCTAGAATATTCAATTATCATTTCTGTATATATGGGATCTGCACTCATAATTTGAACACCTTGGCAACCTGGTCAAGTGAATCAATGAGGACATCTACTTCTTGCTTTGTATTGTAAATGTAAAAGCTAGCACGGTTGGTTGCAGGAACTTCAAGTTTCTCCATCAATACTTGAGCACAATGATGTCCTGATCTTATCGCAACGCCATTTTTATCAACTATGGTTGCAACATCGTGAGGATGCACATCTTTGAAATTAAATGAGATAACACCACCCTGTTTTTCAGGATCCTTAGGACCGTAAATGACTATACCTTTAACTTTAGACATTTTTTCTAATGCATATTTTGTTAACTCAATCTCATGATTTCGAACATTATCCATTCCAATTTTAGTAAGATAATCAATTGCGGCTGTAAAACAAATAACATCGGCCACATTAGGTGTTCCAGCCTCAAACTTGTATGGAAGATCATTCCAAGTAGTTTCATATTTGTGAACTTCCCTTATCATATCTCCGCCACCCAGGAAAGGTCTCATCTTTTCTAGTATCTCCTTTCTTGCCCAGAGAACGCCAACTCCTGTTGGACCTAACATTTTGTGAGCCGAAAAAGCATAGAAATCGCATCCTAGATTACCAATATCTACTTTCATGTGTGGAACTGCCTGTGCGCCATCAATCAGAATTTTGGCGTCAGCATTTTTACATTTCTTTATAATCTCTTTAACGTCAGTTATTGTTCCAAGAACATTTGAAACATGGCTAACAGCAACTAGTTTTACCTTGCCCGTTGCAAGATACTCATCAAGTTGTTCTAACATTAATTCGCCATTTTCATCTATGTCGATGTATTTGAGTTCCGCGCCAGTTTCCTGCGTGAGCAGCTGCCATGGAACTATGTTTGAATGGTGTTCATATTCTGTTGTGACAACAATGTCGCCCTTTTGTACATTATCTCTTCCCCACGCATAAGCAACTAAGTTGATAGCCTCTGTTGTTCCTTTTACAAAAATTATCTCCCTAGTATCTGCAACGTTTAGGAATTTTGCAACTTTGCCTCGTGTTGCCTCAAATGCCTCTGTAGATTCTTCTGCCAAAGCATGTACTGCTCTGTGTATATTGGAATTATGATTTTTGTAATAATCAGTAATTGCATCTATAACCTGAATTGGTTTTTGAGTAGTTGCCGCATTATCCAAATATACTAAGGGCTTGTTGTCCCTAACTTTCCTTTCTAGTACTGGAAAGTCGCTTCTTATACTGTCAAGAGAATATGTGGTACTTTGCAATTAGGGGACCTCCACATAAATCTCGTTTTCGTTTGTTTTTATATTGAAAGTTTCTAATGGTTTTTCAGCTGGAAGATTTTCCGGATTGCCGTTTTCTAAATTAAAAATAGAAAAATGTAATGGGCATGTTACTCCCTGTTCGCTTAATATTCCCGTAGAAAGATCTGCTTCTTCATGAGTACAGGTTCTATCAGTTGCAAAGATCTTACCTTGCACCTTTGCTAGCATGATTTTCTTGTCGTCGTAATCAAACGATAGTAATTGGCCGTCGTTTAGTTCGTTTGTTTTACACACTTTTACCCATTTAGTCAACGTAATTACCTATACTTGTAATGTTGTTCAACTTCTTCGTTCTCATTATAACGTGTCTCTTCTACTTCAACAATAGATTTAAGCTGGTCATCCATGTTAATTGTTAATTCTGTATTCATCCATTTTGATTCAATAATATTTGCAAGCCATGCCCTTACTTGATAAGACATAATACGGGACAGTGGTTCTAAGAATCCCTCAACAATTATACGCTCAGCTTCAGAATGGCTTAGACAGCGGGTGCCAAGATAGAAAATTTGCTCGTCATCCACCTGAGCTACTGACGCAGAGTGAGTCGCTTTTACATCGTTGGTAAAAATTTCAAGTCCTGGTATTGAATCCGACCTTGCACCCTTACTTAATAGGATAGAGCGTCCTGACAAGAACGATTTTGATTGTCCAGCTTGCTCGTTGATTCTAACCATTCCCTTGAATAGTGATTTTGAAGTGTCTTTTAAAATTGATTTTTCTACAATTTTTCCTTCCGTAGACTGTGCGTTGTGGTTAACAATAATGTTCAAGTCAAATGACTGGTCATTGTTTCCAAAAATCACTACAGCATCATTTACAGCAGCGCCTGTCCCATTAAGATGATACTCAATTCTATATCGTGACAACATGGAGCCAAACAAACCAAGATACCAATTTATTTTAGCATCTTGGGCAAGATGTGTTCTTCTAGTAGAAAAGTTAACCGCGCTTTGATCCATAATCTGAAATGTTGTGAAATCTAGTTTACTGTTTTCTCCAATACGTGTGTTTAGCAATTCAAGATATGCTTGCTGTTTTGACGTTTTTGGAGCATAAAGTTCCTGTACAATTGAAGCATGTGTATTTTTTTCAGCAATGATTATGTTGCGAGATATTGTCGATATCCCATCTAAAGATAAGCAAGATATCAGGTGAATTGGCTTGTCAAGAGTAAGATTTTGTGGAACGTAAACAAAAACTCCTGAATTAAATGCGGCGTTGTTCAGCGCCGTATACTTGTCCTCCTTAGAATTTGAGTCCTCTAATGCCTTTTGGATTAATTCTGAATGATTTTGTAATGCATCATCCAATGAAGAAATGACAAGCCCATTTGATTTTAGTTCGTCATTAATATTTATTGAATGAATGTTAGAGCCAATTTGAACAATACTAATTTCATTTTTAATTTCGTCTAATCTTTTAGCTAAAAAATCCGGTACTGAAGAATCCGAACTTGTAGACAATGATACTTGTTCTGGATTCATTTTTCTAGCATCAGTATACTTGTTGTATAATGGTGAAACTTCTGCTGGTAAATCGTGATAAACAGAAAGAGAGTTTTTTCTGTACTCCCTTAGCCAGTTTGGCTCATTTCTTTTAGAAGAAATTTCCTCAATAAGTGAGGAATCTATTGATGACAAAGAAATTTGAGACATTGTTAATCAACAAGGTTGTTTTTAGACTATCCAACTGAATTATCCATCTCTAATTTAATGAGCCTGTTCAGTTCTACTGCATACTCCATTGGAAGTTCTTTTGTAAAGGGTTCCATGAACCCGTTTACAATCAGTGATAAGGCTTCATCTTCTGAGAAACCACGACTCATTAAATAGAAAATTTGTTCGTCACCAATCTTTCCTACAGTTGCCTCATGAGTAACTGTGGCATCCTCTTGGTCGATTTCCATGTATGGGTATGTATCCGTCTTTGCTGTGTCATCTAATAGTAACGCATCACATCTTACAGTAGCTTTTACATTGGTTGCACCCTTTGCCACTTTCAACAGTCCTCTGTATGTAGAACGTCCATTTGCACGGCTTACAGATTTTGATGTTACTTTAGAGGTAGTGTCGGGTGCGAGATGTATCATCTTTGCTCCAGTATCTTGATGTTGGTTCTTTCCTGCAAATGCAATTGATAGAGTTTCACCATATGCCTTTCTACCCATCAGGTAGATTCCTGGATATTTCATGGTTAGCTTGCTGCCAATGTTTCCGTCAATCCATTCAACAGTAGCACCCTCATATGCATATGCACGTTTTGTTACCAGATTGTAAACATCATTACTCCAATTTTGTATTGTTGTATAACGTAACTTTGCATCCTTGTGGGCAAGCAACTCCACCACTGCAACGTGCAATGATTCTGAAGAATAAACCGGTGCAGTACACCCTTCAATATAATGAACTTCAGAACCTTCATCAGCAATGATCAAAGTTCGTTCAAACTGACCAATATTTTCTGCATTAATTCTAAAGTATGCTTGTAATGGCATGTCAACCTTGACACCTGGAGGAATGTAGATGAATGAGCCACCGCTCCATACAGCACTGTTTAGGGCTGCAAATTTGTTATCCTCCGGTGGAATAATCTTGGCAAAGTATTTTTTGAAAAGTTCTGGCTGTTCTTTTAGTGCAGTGTCAGTATCCAAGAATAAAACTCCCTGCTTTGCTAAGTCTTCTCTTAGACTGTGATATACAACTTCAGATTCATACTGTGCGCCTACACCAGCAAGGAATTTTTTCTCTGCCTCTGGGATGCCTAGTTTATCAAATGTATTTTTAATATTTTCTGGAACGTCATCCCAATTTTTCTCAGTTTTTTCTGATGCCTTTGCATAATAAAAGATATTTTGAAAATCAATCTTGTTTAGATCACCACCCCACTGTGGCATTGGTTTTTTCATGAAGACGTCATATGCTCTTAGTCTGAAATCAAGCATCCATTCTGGTTCGTCTTTTAGCTTGCTGATAGATCTAACGGTGTCCTTTGATAATCCTTTTTTGCTGAGATGGACATACATTTCAGTATCATCCTTAAAGTCATACTTGGAATAATCCATGTCAAGATTTTCAGTAGCCATAACGGTGTTGTAAGAATTATGTTATAAAAAGCCGTGTAAATTTAGGTAATCCTAAATAGCTTCAGCTAAGGAGAGCGCTTTAACTATCGCATCAAAAGAACCGGAAACTGTGTGAACGTCCGCAATAACATTTTCCACATTGAGTTTTTTTAACTCATCAGCAGTAAATGGACCAATTGAAATAACTATAGTTTCATGTAACATATCAACAAGTTTGTTTTTATCATGATCTTTTTGCATAATCTCGAAGAAAGCCTGAACCGATGATACACTAGTGAATATAATTCCGTCAACCTTATTTTGTGAAAAAAGTTGTCGGAATTCATTCCATTGCGACGTATCACGAAACGCGCAAACATCATAGAGATACAGTTCGGTTACATCAAGTCCGATTTTTTCTAAAAGCTCCTTCAGGAAAGGCGTAGATGCGCCACTGCGTGGAATAATCACTTTCTTTCCGACTGCATTTAATTTTGTAAATACCTCTCCTATGCCAACGGAAGAGTATCGCTGAGGCATGTACGCGACCTTAACATTTTCTTTCTCTAAAGCATCCTTTGTTCTGGGACCAACCGCAAGCACAATTGTATTTGCAACCGCTAATCGCAGTTCTTCAAATTTTCCAGCCTTTTTTGCAGTTTCAAAGAGAAGAGACACTGCTTTTGAACTCATAAATACAGAATAATCAGGATCTCCCTCTGCAAGTGCTGACAAGAACTCATCTACTATTTTTTCACCCCTGCCTACCAGCTCAATTGTTGGAAGCGGAAGTACGTTTCCCTTTTCTCTGGTGATCAGATCAATAAATTCTTGTGAATCATCTTTTGACCGTGTAATAGCTATAGTTTTTCCCTCAATCATTTTTTTCTCCATCCAATAGTTTTTGAAAGGCTAACCACCTTGCCTATTATAATTATTGAGGGTGGCCTTATCTTAGACTGCTTTACTTTCTGTGCAATATTTGAAATTGTGCCGGTAATCATTTTTTGCTTCGATGTTGTCCCATCCTGAATTACAGCAACAGGAGTTTTTTTGTCCATTCCACCACTTGACAACTGTTTGCAAATTATGCCAATGCGAGAAAGTCCCATCATGACTACTATCGTATCAGCGGACTTGGCTAACTTTTTCCATCTTACGTCTTCTTTCTTTTTTTCAGAATCTTCATGTCCAGTTACAAATACTACAGATGAAGCAAATTTTCTATGCGTTAATGGAATTCCAGCATAAGTTGCAGAACCAATTCCTGACGTAATACCTGGAACAATCTCAAATTGTATCTTATGTTTTTTCAAATATTCCGCCTCTTCACCACCTCGACCAAAGATTATCGGGTCACCGCCTTTCAGTCGAACAATACGACGTTTTGTTTTTGCATACTTTACCATCAGGTCATTTGTGTTATCCTGATGTTTGTAGTCATCACCCACTTCTCTGCCAACGTAAAAGGATTTTGCTTTTTTTGGAATCATTGAAATTATTTTCTTGCTCACTAGTCTATCATAAAGAACTACGTCCGCCTTTTTGATCAGCTCAACAGCCCGTAAAGTAATAAGGCCTGGATCACCTGGACCTGCACCAACAAGAAATACCTTACCTGTCATTTTTTGTTCCACTCGTCCAAGCTTTCTCTCCAATTAGAAGCAATCTCTGCAATGCCAATTTTTTGTAGTTCCTCTCCAACATCCTGCCCCAAATTCCTGGGTTTGTCAATGTCTCCAGTTTTTTCTATTGTGATTGACTTTTTTCCATCGACTGAATATGCCGTAACTGTAAGCTTTAGCATGCCTGAGTTAGCAATGGCTAGAGCGCCAACAGGAAACCTGCATCCTGATTCAACATAATCTGACAGTGCCCTTTCAGCTTCTATTTCAATTCTAGACTTTTTATCTTCAATCTTTTTTAGCATGGATATTGTTTTGTCATCATCAGCTCTGCATACAATTGCCAGTGCCCCCTGTCCAGGTGATGGAGGAAAATCTTTGGTGGATAGCACCGAGTGCTTAACATCCAAACCTAATCTAGAAATTCCCGCCTCTGCTAATATGATAGCGTCAAATTTTCCATCTATAACTTTGTTAATTCTTGTCTCTATGTTTCCTCTAACTGGCTTTACCACAACATCCGGTCTTATTCTTGAAACTTGAACCGCCCTTCTTAGACTGCTTGTGCCAACAACAGCATTTAATGGAATTGTCTTAAGATTAAAGCCGTCCTTTGTGATGAGAACATCATTAGCTGATTCTCGCTTTGGTACGCAGGCAATTGTCAATGATTTTGAGATGTCTGACGGGACATCCTTTAGGCTGTGCACAGCAAAGTCTATCTGCTTTTCTGCAACCGCCTTGTCAATTTCCTTTTCAAAGATTCCCTTCTGATCTATCGTAAAGAGTGCCCTTGTATCGGTATCACCCTTTGTTGTTATCGTTTTGATTTCAAATTCCGAACCTGGGTTTTGCTTTTGCAATTCTGAAATAACCCAATTTGTTTGGGCCAATGAGAGCTTGCTGCCACGTGTTCCTACCAGAAACGTCAATTTTTCACCGCCTTCAGTGATAATCCATATGCGCCCAATGTCTTTGTAATGTCTGTGTCAGTATGAGCATCTGACAAAAAGACAGTCTCAAATTGCGATGGCGCTATAAACACGCCATTCTTGAGCAGACTTGAAAATAATTTGTGGAATTTTTTCCCGTCTGCCTTTTTTGAAGTCTTGTAATCAGTTACTGGCTTGCTTGAAAAGAAGATTTGGAACATTGAGGCGATTGAGTTAATCTGATGTGAAATTTTGTAGTCAGTTGCCAGGTCGTCAATCTCATCAACCAAAAGTTCACAGTTTCTCTCAAGTTTTGCATACAGCTTGTTTTTGTTTTTGTTAATTGTCTTGATGGAGCTTATTGCAGCCGTAACAGATATTGGGTTTCCTGCAAATGTGCTTGCCTGATATACATTTCCTCCGGGTGCAAGTTTGTTCATTATCTCCTTTCTGCCACCCACTGCAGATATTGTAAAACCATTCCCAAGAGCCTTGGCAAGAGTAGTAATGTCGGGTTTTATTTTGAAAGTCTTTTGTGCACCACCCTCCGATACTCGAAATCCCGTAACAACCTCATCGAAGATGAGTGGAACGTCATGCTGTTTGGTAATTTTTCTTACATCAGAAAGAAAATTCTTTTCGGGCAAAATGAGACCCATGTTTGCAAGAACCGGCTCTATGATTAAGCCAGCAACATCCCTGTGCTTTGAAAGAACTCGGTCAAGAGTTTGTGAGTCATTGTATGGAACTACCAGTGTGTTTTTTGAAGCCTCCTTTAATCCGCCCTCTGAAACTGAAATCCCAATGTGGGCAGAGCCAGAACCAGCTTTAACCAAAACTGAACTGTATGCTCCGTGATAGCAGCCCTCAAACTTGATAATTTTTTTCTTTTTTGTAAACCCCCTTGCCAATCTTATTGCGGTCATAGTTGCCTCTGCACCAGTATTTACAAGACGAACTTTGCCCATGGAAGGAAAGTTTTTGATGATTAACTTTGATAGCTCAACTTCAAGTGCGGTTGGAACTGTATACAATGTTCCCCTTTTCAGCTGTGAAGAAACTGCAGAAATTATTTCCTTTCTTGTATGTCCAAGCAGCAGAGCGCCATATCCGTTGCAGTAATCGATATAGCGCTTTCCATCTTCGTCCCAGATTGAGCTGCCCTGTGATTTTTTTACAAAGAATGGATAAGGCTTGAAAAATCTTACCGGACTGTTAACTCCGGATGGAATTATCTTTTTGGCCTGATCAAATAGCTTTTTTGATTTTGATACCATTTACAAAATTCATGTTGAATATCACTAATATCTTTCTAATGTGTGCTGATGTTTTTCGTGCGCCCTGAGAGTACCTTGTAAATGGCTGCTACTATGATTGTTCCAATGAAGGGCGTAGTCAAATAGAGCCACAGGTCACCAGTAACTCCTGAGATAACTGCAGGTGCCAAGGACCTGATTGGGTTCATGGAAGCACCGGAAACTAGACCAAAAAACAAAACGTCCAAGGCAATGATTCCACCTATTGCAACCCCAGTAAGCTTTCCAAGCTTTTTGAAATGGACTACGATGTAGATTACTCCCATCAAAAATATGGATGTAAGAATTTCATAGCTAACATTTGCTTCCACGGTAGAAGTAGGGCTTGGATAATTCGTACCAAGATTTGCATAGTCGCCCATTACAAGCAGCACAAAAATACTGCCCATAAACGCGCCAATTGCCTGCGCTGCAAAGTAATACGGAAGCTGTCTTCCCTTCACATGTTTTGTAATGAAAAATGCAATAGTCACTGCAGGATTAAAGTGAGCCATTGAATACTTGCCAAATGCATAGACCACAATCGCCAGTCCAATAAAGTGCATTGCAACAACGAAATAATGCCCGTAAATTCCTCCAAGCATTGCATCATAAACCATAGAACCTGCTGCGGCAACAACAAGGCCAAAAGTGCCAATCAGTTCGGCGATAAAAATTATTTTGTTGGATGAATGCAATGCTAATCTATACAAACAAATGAATTATGTAAGTAAACGCAATTGCAAGTCCAGCAGCTCCTGGTATTGTAATTACCCAAGAAAATATGATCTGCCTACTAACTTTCCAGCGGACTGCACGTATTCTTCGCGCTGCGCCAGCCCCCATAACACTGCCAGTAATTGCATGAGTTGTACTTGCAGGGATTCCTAATATTGCAAAAGCAGCTAACATAATTCCGCCACCAGTTTCAGCTGCAAACCCCTGATATGGTTTCAGTCTGGTGATTCTGAGGCCAAGTGTTTTAATGACTTTGTATCCTCCAAAGAATGTACCCAAGCCCATTGCACTTGCTGCCGCAAGAATTACCCAAAGTGGCATATGAATTTCAGAAATAAGATCTGCCGAAAACAAGATGAGAACAATTATTCCCATAGTTTTTTGTCCATCATTTGCTCCGTGAGTAAGTGCAAGCCAGGCAGATGATATAATTGGTAATCTACCAAATGTCCTGTTTACTACAGCCGGTCTATATTTAGCAAAAACTGCAATTATAATTCCCACTAAAACCATACCAAAAATTACTCCGCCAATTGGCGCGATAATTATTCCTGCAAAAACTTTGGTTAGCCCACCGTAAACAAGTTGTTCAAAGCCCAATCCAATAATGGCGGCTCCCATTATTCCACCGATTAAGGAATGGCTGTTGGAAATTGGTAATCCGAAATATGTGCATAATGAACTCCAAGCTATTGCACCTGCCAAACCTCCGATAATCATATAGACAGTGATCTCGTCAGGACTGACAATTCCTTTTGCAATAGTGGTGGCAACTGCAACACCAAAAACGAATGGTCCTACAAAATTAGCGGCGGCAGATAACGCAACTGCATGAAGTGGTTTTAAAACACGCGTTCCAATTACTGTAGCAACAGAGTTAGCAGAATCATTGAATCCATTTACGAAATCAAAGATTAGTGCTATAATAATAGCTACAATTGCTATTTCTATCATAAAGCCACCTAGGTATATTTTAGAACGATATCTTCAACAACGTCAGCAACATCTACACATCTATCTGATGCAGTTTCTAATGATTCATAGATATCTTTTAGTTTAATGATTTGTATTGCGTCATTACCCTCAAAGAGTTCGGTCATAGCAAGTTTATACAAATCATCTACTTTATGCTCAATTGCAGTTGTTTTTCTGCAATGTTCTATCATTGTAGAAGGATCCTTCATATTTTGCAGTTTAGATGTCATCAGTTCTACTTCTTTTGTTGCCTTTACCAGTTCATTTGCAATATCCAACGCGTGTGGAGGAGCACTAGTTATTTTGTAACTATGAAGTCTTGAAGCTATTCCATCCATATGATCAATTGCATCATCTATTTTTGATGCAACTCTTTGCATGTCCTCACGATCCAAAGGCGTGATGAATGTACTATTTAACTCAGAAAAAATATCCCGTACTAGGGAATCAGCCTGAGTTTCAAGAGCATGAATTTTTTTGTGATGTTCATCGTTACCTAGATCTGATAGCATAACTACCACTGCTTCAGAGACTTCAACTCCTTTTTTTGCCAAATTATCTAGGATTACTAAAATTTGTTTTTCATTTGATTTTACCCAGGAAAAGAACTGTCCCATAATCTGCGTTGAAAAGTTTTGAACTTAACCGTGATGCACATAGTCTATATTGTAACTATATAGGAACTGAACACAGAAATTCTAAAAATTACTGTAGATTATTACAGCTGTTCTTCACATTTGATTATAATATCTGAAGCAGAGTCGTATGATACATCAAAATCATCGCCTCCGTCAAGAATATCATAACCAATTCCACCTGTTAGTTTATCATCTCCGGAATAGCCCTTGAGAATGTCATTGCCTTCTCCGCCAACTAGATGATCATTGCCTGCATTTCCAAATATGAAATCATCTCCATCGCCTCCAATTATGCAGTCGTTTCCTGATCCGCCAGAAATTATATCGTCTCCAGCAAATCCAAAGATTAGGTCAGCTACTTCTGTGCCAACAATTGTATCAGCTGCTGGAGTTCCAAAGATTTGGTTGTAGTATGATAGTGGTTTTCCACATGGTTGAACTGATATTACCTGCTGGGAACTTGAAGAATTTCCAAACTCATCAGACACGTTCCATGTTACAACCGTATCGCCCAATGGGAAAGTATCTGGGGCGTCGTTTGTTATGGTAAGTGTAGAATCTACTAAGTCATGAGCTTGTGCCTCGCCAATCTCAACCTGCTTTTCTAGGGAAAAGGCGCTAATTATAACATCTTCAGGCA
>JACATA010000018.1 GCA_013390375.1 Marine Group I thaumarchaeote | reverse complement strand
CACGAAGATAGCCCCACCAATCATTGAGGCAACGCCAATCATTATTGCCTGTGAAAGGGAAAGGCTACGAACAAGCCCAGTTGAGTTGGCTTTCACGCTCATATCGAATCGTCTGCGATTACACTTGAATAAATCTGTAATCCTCACGCTTATGTCCTACTTAATAGCCGTAAAACCTGTAAATTCGCTACGCGTTATATCTAATTTTTATGAAAACTGAGTACAGATTTAGATGCTAGTTTCAATCTTTTTCATGAGATTGATTTTTAATGTAAAAAAATTGGCGTAACATCATGCTTACCGTAATTCTTGGGAAAGTTTTCAACCATCTTTCTTTAGATTCAAATTCACGGCTAACCATAATTTCCACTCATGCAGTAATTGGAACTCTTGTAATCCTTGTAGCAGGAATATGGGATGCAGTTAATCATATTCAAAATTCACCTGAATTTTTCTGGTCTGACCCACACATTGTAGTATATAGTGGAGTTTTCATGGTTGCAATTGCATCTATATTTTCTGTTAACTTGCTAATGAAAAACTCCATCCATGGAATTTTGAAAAGAGGAATGCAACTTGTCATAATTGGCTCTGTCATGCAGATTATCTCTGGATTTGGCGATTCTATTTCTCATGATATGTTTGGAATTGATGGGCTGTTGTCATTAACTCATCAACCACTTGAGATTGGAATTGTTCTTTCAGCACTGGGCGGATTTCTAATAATTAAGGCTCGCCAAAATTCAAATCTTAAGGCATTTTTGCCATTTTCAATTGTAACCTTCTTACTCATAACAAGCTGGCTTGGATTTAATTTTGCTCTATACTTTGGTCACTACGTTCAATGCATTCCTATTCATTTAATATTTTCATCAGGCTGTTCTATTCTATAATTTTTTAATTTTATATAGGAAGTAAAGAGTAGCAACAACCCTCCAACAAACATGACCCCGGTTGGAATGCTGATATTCATACTATCTGTACTTCCAATCTCCACTTGATAATTCATCTTTTCTTTAGCAGTGTTTGACAGAATCATTGTGTACATGCCTGATTCTTTTACATCAAAGTATCTGATTGACATCTTTGTTTGGATTAATCCCTTTGAGATTATATCGTAATTATCATCAACAATCCTGTAAAAGAATCCTTGACCATCAAATTCTGGAATTGTAACTTTGTGATATCCAATATCTCCTGCTTCGAAATACAAGCTAATTTCGTCTGATTCTGTTTGTTTTAGTGTCATAAATTGTTCTAATTTTTCTGATTCTGAAAAGACGATTATTGTTCCTAACGCTCCAATGATTATAAGCAAAATGCTGATTTTGAATAATGATAACTTCATTCAATTTTGCTTGATTTTTTGTAATAAATAATTTAGCATGATTTTATTGTACGCGAAAATAGATGGATGTGCTTCATTACGAGTAAATACTTATTCAGAATCTTCGGTTTTACTATCTACATCAGTACTAGAATCGCTTTTAGATGCATCCTTTGCATCAGGTTGTGTTTCTGGTTCTAATTTTGAGGGATTTGCAGGTTTGGTAGATTTTTTCTTTGTATCTGAATCAGGGTCCACTACACCAGCTTCAGCCAAGGCAAAGATAACTTCCTGCTCTGGATGGTGTGGGCTATCTACCATTCGTGCTATTCTTTTCTTTCCTGATTTTTTAAAGTATATTCTGTATGTGCTTGTATGAGCCACCACATTGCCACCTATTGGACGTGTAGGGTCACCAAAGAATACATCGGGTGATGCCATTACCTGGTTTGTAGCCAGTGCGGCACAATTGTATATCTCTGCAATTCTAACTAGTAAATGAACGAATTTGTTTAATCTTTGTTGACGTACTGAAAGTGTTCCACGACCTAGATATTCTGCTCTAAACAAGCCTACAGCTGAATCAACAATAAGCAATTTTACGTTATTTTCTTTAATCATTTGACTTGCTTCTTCTAAAATTAATGTCTGGTGGGCGCTGTTGTATGCTCGTGCTACAATTATCCTATCAAGAACTTTTTCTGGTTCCATTCCATGTGCTTTTGCAATGGATACAATTCTTTCTGGTCTGAATGTCCCTTCAGTATCAATATACAGTGCTGTTCCCTCTAATCCACCTTCCTCTTTTGGTTTTTGAACAGTTACACACATTGTATGACAAAATTGTGTTTTACCAGATCCAAATTCACCATAAACTTCAGTTAATGCTTGTGTTTCAAGTCCACCTTCAAGCAATAAATCAAGACATTCTGTTCCTGTAGTTATTCTGCCAATTTCTTGTCGTCTTTTGTAAATTTCTGTTGCACTAACAAAGTCTTTAGCTAACAGTCCACCTTCAACTAGAGCTTGCCTTGCCTTTTCCACAATGTTTGCTGCTGTGTCCTTATCCATGCCAGAAATTTCTGCTAGTTCTACAGGTCCACGTACTATTAGATCCATTATATTGTGTATACCTGCATCACTGAGTTTTTTTGTGGTTACTGGACCTACTCCAGGTAATATATCTAATCTTAAATCTTCCATATACCGTATTGTACGGTACCAATACTTAAGTTTGTTCTTTTATTTGTTTTATCTAAAAGTCAAAAACAGGTGTAAAATTGATGATTATCTACGTCTCCTTCTTCTTCGTCCAGGTTTGTTTTGACCAGGAACTCTAGAAAGGATAAATCGTTTCCTAAAGTTACTTTTATTTCGCAGGCTAGCAGAAGTGCCTACACGTTTACGACCTTCTACCTTTGGTGTCTGACCTCTAACTTTACCTGCCTTAGTAAGTGAACCGTGAGTTGGCATAATAAATCGATTAGTTGTTTGAATTTATGTATTTGTATATTGACCTACCAGTATTGCGCCTTGATCTTTTCAAGTACTCTTTCATGCTCTCTACCCTTTCGTCTTGCATATCTTTCCATGTAGCCAAGAGGAACGCCGCCCAAAGTTCTGGCTATACCATTAAATGCTTTTCGTCTAATGAAACCACGCTGGCCAGTTTTTGACATAAACTTCTTTATTCCATATTTAAAATTATGTTGCCATGTCTTGTACATTACACCAAGTTGTGTTGGATCTGAATCATTGCCTATATCAAAAAATTCAGATTTTTCAAGTAAACCTATTGGAATGAATGTTAATGGAGTGGCTGTAAACATAGAATCAGGTTGCTCTCGTTCAAGCTCGTTAATGAGCCTGATTGTTTCCCAACCATCTTCTGGTGTTTCATCGTTATCAAGGCCCATGATTAATGTAAATGCCGGAATCCAATGATTCTCATTGAAAGTTTTAACTGCCTCCTTTACAACCCAATGCCATTCTTCTGGCTGGTATGGAGCAAGTTTCCTATCAGCATATTTTTCAATTAATCTTATGCTTCCAGTTTCCAAACCACATTGAATTCCTATCAGGTTGTCTGCACTAGCATTGATGATCTTTGATAAGTTAGGAATCAATTTCTCATCTGCAATTGCACCTGCAAGTGTTCCATGAGTTGGATTGGTATGTTTAACACCAGTAGACATAATTACAGTAAATAATTCTTCAAGGGCATCACGATTTGGCTCCATGTTTTTTGTGGTAGTAGGATCCATTCCATAAACAAAAATGTCATCGCTGTGAACCCACGCTCTATCAATGCCACCCTTCTTTATGTTCACTTCAATTTCTTTTACCACTTTTTCAGGAGAATAGTACCTTAATGATCTTAACGTAACATCACAAAACTTACAACCCCTTCCACATCCACGCATCACCTCGACCATACCGTGCATGGTTGGTTCAACAATTTCTGGAATCTCATCTAGGTCTGGTCTAGACCAAAAATTGATAAATCTTCCATGAATTGTCTTGTCATCATGTTTAAACTCTTTAATGTCAACTTTGAAATCCTTTCTTTTTCTGAAGGGATCCATATTTTCAAACTGACCGTCTATTAGATAGTTAAAGAAGCGACCAGCATGTCCGTCTATCTCTGGTGCAATTCCACCAAGTTCCCCTTCTAAAATTGCATACAAACCATATTCTTCAATTTTTTCAGGCGCATAGTTGTACTGCCAAGTGCCGGAAGCACCAGCAATAACTTTTGCATGACTGTTATTCTTTTTCTTTGCCGCATTGATTCGTCTGTGGAGTTCAGCACAGTAAAACTCGTCATAAGACGTCTGCCTTCTTCCATAGGTGAACGTCATGGTTACGGGTCCCATTCCAAGTGGATCCATTTCATGAGTTCCAACAACCTCGGTTTCAGGTCCAATGAATTTTTCAATATGATCAGGGTGAGCAACTACTACGTCCTCACGTTTGAAACCGTCACGAAGTAATCCAGCTTCTACTTTGCGTAAACCATATGGAGCAAATTTTGCCACGCCGTTAGTATGAGGCGCATAATTGCAGATAAAATCAAACAAAATTTTTGGTGTTACCTGATTTCCTAAAATTTTGTACCAAATACTGCTTTTATCACGATTTGGATCGAGTGCAGGTGCGCATCCAAAAAACGTAGCCAACGAAAGTCCACGATATAAAGACATTAGTGTTCGATCTGCGGTTAAAACAATCTTCGGACTTGGCATTGTGCTAACGTTCGATTTAAGTTATTTATGTTAAACGTTTTGAATTCTATACGTCCTCTAATATTCCAGATTTTGCTCTAGAGTGGTGACCAAATTCGTCATTTTGCATTAAATGATCCCCATCAAAAACAGTGCCATCTCGACACACTAGATCTTCATTAATACAGCAGCTTCCACAGATGCCTACACCACATTTCATCATGCGTTCAAGGCTTGCTTGAACAAAAATCTGGTTTGATCTTGCCAAGTTCACTGTCTTATACATCATAAGTTCCGGTCCGCAAGTATAAACTGCATCAAAACTATTCTGGTCAAGTAATTCCTCTAATACATCAGTAACAAATCCTTTTTTCCCATATGTTCCATCTTCTGTCACGACAATTATTTGGTGTTTATTCTTTTCAAGTAATTTGTTTGCTAGATCTTCAAAGAAAACTTCTTTCTTCGTCTGAGAACCCATCAACAGTGTAATATCATGTGAAGGCTTACAGAAAGTTATCAATCGCAACAAAGGAACCAGTCCAGTTCCTCCACCAACTAACAATAGTTTTCCATCTTTGATGTCATAATGGTTCCCATATGGACCTCGAACTCCAATATAATCACCCACAGAAAGATTATACATTGCAGTTGACGATTCACCACGTTTTCTAATTGTAAATGCAGCTTTGCCATTTTCTTGTGTGATCATTACACTCATGGGTAATTCATTAACGCCTGGAATCCACACCATTGCAAATTGACCAGGTAAAACTTTGGATAATACTTGGTCAGAGAAGATCAGGGTACGTACAGTTGGTGTTTCGTCAATAATTTTTTCAATCGTACACATGTGATGGCTATTAGGATCCCTTTGCCAGTCCAACCATCTCACCTATACTCGAATATCCCTTTTGTTCCATATAATTTTGAATTCCACTGTTTATCTCCGCAAAAACTTCTGTCCAATGTTCACCCAATACACTGCCAAACTGTACAGCGCATGCACCCGCAAGAATAAATTCAACAGCATCTTGCCATGTAGAAATACCACCGCATCCAATAATGGGAACATCAAACTTGGATGAAATTTCGTAAACACATCTCACAGCAATTGGCTTAATAGGAGTTCCAGATAAACCGCCAATTTTGTTACTTAGGATTGGTTTTCTAGTTTCAACATCTATTGCCATTGCACGAATAGTGTTAATCGCCGTAATGCCATCAGCTCCTGCCTCACATGCGGCACCAACGGTATCTAGATAGTTTGTAGTACCTAAACCTACTTTTGCTATAACAGGCACATCAGTAAGTGATTTTACTTTTTTTACAATTTTTTTTACAAGTTCAACATCATCACCAACTTCTAGACCAACCTTGGCTACATGTGGACAAGACAAATTCAGTTCATAGGCTGAAACCTTGCAGTTTTCAAACTGCCTGACCATAAAATCAAAATCATCCTCCACTGAACCAACTAAACTAACAATTATTGGGACATCTTTGTTTGAGGTAATCATTTTTGCAAAATTTGGTGCGCCGGGATTTGACAATCCAACTGCATTTAGCCACCCACCACCCTTCACACTAAAGATTGTTGGGTTTGCATAGCCATCCCAAGGTTCCTTGCTTAACGACTTTGTAACAACAGCCCCAGCTCCAGCGCGGTACAATCGTTCAAAAATATTAAGTGATATACCTAAAATCCCAGAAGCAAGGATAGTTGGCCTCTCGAGAGTTAATGTTCCTATTGAAGTTGAGAGGCTGGCTTTCACTTTGAATAGTTTGATTCCATTCTCATATAACAGTTGATTATCAAATTGTGTTGTTAACTTTTTAATGAGGACAGAGCGTCGTTATTTGTTATGTATTCAACCATTCTTACAGAGTTAGGAATTGCAGTCTTTGACGACAAGAAATGTCTGAAAACATTTCCTTTTGAAAATCCAGCCGAAGAATATGTTTTAGTTAAAAAACATGAATCAAAACTTAGCGAGCTTGGAAAATTTCTTGCAAATGGTGAAAATGTAATTGTGAATGATCATGGGTTACTGGATATTTTGAAAAAAAAATCAATTGATGTACAATTGATGGATGCTGAACAAATAGACAATATACAATCAACAAAGACTAAACTCTTGGTAAATTCAGGATTTGCCAACGATGAAAATGACGCAATGGAAAAACTACGTGAGTTTGCCATACAACTTTCATCATCCAAAGTAACTGAAGTTTCACAGAGTCCAGACCTTCATATTATTCAAGCAATAAACACACTGGATGAAACTGACAAGATAATAAACAGCATTAGTTCAAGGCTACGAGAATGGTACGGTTTACACTTTCCAGAGCTTGATAATTTAATTGACAGCATAAACGGATACTCACAGATAGTGTTATCAGGTACGCGAGAAAATATTTCAAAAGAAGATTTTGAAAAGGCTGGATTTTCTAAGGACAAAGTCGAAATGCTTTCTTTAATAAAAGAAAAAAGCAGGGGAGGAAATATTTCGGAAAAAAACTTTGTCATAGTACAATCTTTAGCCAAACAGATTTTGAATCTTTTTGAGTTAAGAAAAAACATTGAAGAGCATGTTGATGAACAAATGAAAGAAGAAGCGCCAAATATCTCTGCGATTCTTGGAACTGCGGTGGGAGCCAGAATTTTGGCACATGCAGGAAGCTTGAATAGATTAGGGCGGATGCCGGCAAGCACAATTCAAATTTTGGGAGCAGAAAAAGCGCTGTTTCGTTCTTTAAAAACTGGCGCAAATCCACCCAAGCATGGAATTCTTTTTCAGCATGCAGCAGTTCATGCAGCTCCGAGATGGCAAAGGGGAAAGATTGCAAGAGCAGTGGCTGCAAAGGCAGCAATTGCTGCAAGAGTTGATCTCTTTAAGGCGGGATTAAACGAGACACTTTTGGAGAAACTAAACGTTCGAGTGAAGGAAATTGGAGACAAATACAAGAAACCTGTGATAAAAGAATTAAAACCAGAGCCCAAAGTAAAAAGAAAAAAATCAGGGCGATTTATGAAACGAAGACGGAAGAGTTTTGGTAGATAAACAAGCATTTTTTTGGGTTCAAGTAGAGGGAGAGAAAAAATTAGCAACTCAAAACTTGGTACCTGGAAATCAGGTTTACAATGAAAAGCTTGTACAATCCAAAGGAGTTGAATATAGAGTTTGGAATCCTTTTAGAAGCAAACTAGCTGCTGCGGTAATGAATGGATTGAAGGATTTTCCCTTTAACCAAAAAACTGATGTGTTGTACCTTGGAGTATCAACTGGCACCACAATTAGTCATATTTCAGACATTGTCGGCCAAAGCGGAACCATCTTTGGAATTGAGCATGCAACTAGAGTTGCTAGAGATTTTTTAGACAGGGTGGCATCACATAGAAAAAACATTGTGCCAATAATTCAGGATGCAAGAAGGCCAGAAGAGTTTTTTTCGGTTTATAAGAAAGTTGATGTCGTATATGTAGACATTGCCCAACCAGATCAAACAGATATAGCTATTGAAAACTGTAAATTATATCTAAAATCTGGCGGTTACTTGCTTCTGGTTATAAAAACCAGAAGCATAGATGTTACAAAAGACCCAAAAGGAGTAATTAAAAATGAGATAAAAAAACTGGAATCATTTTTTGAAATCAAACAGACAATTGATTTGCATCCATACGATAAGGATCATGCGATGGTAATAGCAACATTGTTAGGATAATTTTCTTTTCTTCATTAAGATTTGTACAGGCTTCCAACTTTTTCGAAGAAAAGTCAGGTTCTGATTTCTTCGTATTGATTTTTTCACAAAGACTTTGGTTTTTGGGTCTGATGGATAGCCGCTGCCAATATCATGTTTCTTCTTCAGTCTAGTTATTGCCCTATCCCTAGAAACTTTAGCAAGGATAGATGCGGCAGAAACTGTGATAAATTTACTATCAGCATGATGATATGATCTTATCTTTGTGTTTGAGGTAAGTTTTGAAATCTCTTTTCCAAATCTTTTGGAATTGACATCACATGAATCAACAAAAGCGATTGATGGGGAAAGTTTGGATATTACTTTTGCCATATATTTTGCCTCCAGATGATTTAAAGAATGACTTAAGACGCTTTTGTCAATTACGCGTGGAGGAATTTTTACCACATAATAGTCGTCAACTATACTAATGATTTTCTTGTAAAGACGTTCTCTTGTTGCCGGAGAAAGTTTCTTTGAATCACGAATGCCCTGTTTTTTCAAGAGATTAATTTTTGATCTATTTATGGTGATGCCCGCAATAACTAAAGGACCCAACATAGAACCCCTTCCTGCTTCGTCAACACCACAGACCCGCATATGATTTTTCATTTTTTAAGAGTATTAACCATTATAGGTAAAAAGAATTCAAGAAATCTATTGCAAAGAATAGAAGAAAAACTGGTGGAAATAACTGAAGGTACCACTAAAATTCTTGTTCCGGAAAAGTCACTTGAGGAGAAAGTTCCGCCAAAGGAACCTGCGTTTTTCAATCCAGTAGCAAAACTTAATCGAGATTTTTCAATTTTAGCTTATTCTGCATTTTGGGAAAATTTTGACAAACCAAAAATATTTCTAGATGGGTTAGCAGGTCTTGGTGCTAGATCCCTGAGAGTTGCAAATGAAATTTCCGATGTGGAAAAGGTTATAGCTAATGATGTAAATTCTGAAGGACTAAACATTGCACAAAATTCTGTGAAACTAAATGAAATTTCAAACTTTGATACTTCTGAGGACGAGATATGTCGCTTTTTCAG
Organism: Marine Group I thaumarchaeote; assembly: GCA_013390375.1. Classification (GTDB taxonomy): domain Archaea; phylum Thermoproteota; class Nitrososphaeria; order Nitrososphaerales; family Nitrosopumilaceae; genus Nitrosopelagicus. Next base: position 12,147 of record JACATA010000018.1, on the reverse strand, counting down.
TTCGTATTCGAAGAAAGGCAAAAGAGGTTCAATTGTTGATGTTGATCCTTTTGGTTCACCAACAAAATATTTTGACTGTGCAATTAGGGCCACAATGCATGGTGGCATGCTATCAGTTACCGCTACAGATTTGCAGGTCTTACATGGATTATCAAAAAGATCATGTCAAAGAAAATACCACGGCATACCAATAAAAACAGAATATTCTAATGAAATTGCAATTAGGCTAATTTTGGGCTGCTTGGAATTTGTTGCGGGAAGATTAGGGATTCAGATAATTCCACAGTTTGTACATCATGATATGCATTATTACAGAGTGTATCTTAAAATTTTAAACAAGCCAGGGCAAAAAGAACAACTGGGATACATTATACATTGCAAATCTTGTGGAAATAGAAAAGCTGTTATGAAACAAGAGGAAATTTGCCAAATCTGCAATTCTAAGCTCGATATAGGAGGTCCACTATGGATAGGACAACTGTTCGAAAAAAAATTCGTTGTGAATATGATAGAGATTGCTCCAAAATTTGTAGTGGATAAGCGGTGTGGAAAAATCTTAGAAAAATGTGCGTTAGAATCAGAAATGCCGGCAACGTACTATACACTTGATGAGATTGCATCAAAAATGCAAAAGTCTCCATTGAAAATGAAAAATGCGATTAAAAAACTTCAAGACGCTGGCTTTATGGCAAGTCCAACCTCATTAAACCCAACTGGATTCAGAACAGATTGCAGGATTGATGAGATTCTAAAATTATTGTCTTAGGTGAAAAGAAAGTATGAATGATAATGAAACTAAGTTTAAGGCAATTTTGGAAACAAAAGGAAGAGAGACCGGAAAAGCACATCAAGTATGGTTACTTGCAGTAAAGTACAATGGTAAGCTATACTTCTCGCGAAGAAATACTAACAGTGATTGGTTAAGAAATGCGCAAAAAAATCCAGATGTGAGAATAGAATTTGGTGGACAAAGTTTTGTTGGTAAAGCTAGTTTGGTGAATGATATCTCGCTTTGCAAGAAAATATCTCAGTTAAAGTATGAAGATGAAAAGCGTGCAAATGAATCTAGAGTAGTTTTAGAAGTGGATTATAACTAAAGAAACTGTGCTGTATATGCCAAACCAAATCCAATGGCAATTAGTGCATACCATTTGAAATTTCTTTTATTCAAGAATATGTTTGGGTGACCTATCGAGTCTTCGCCATATGTTCCTGTACGTATCTTTCGCATTTCACGTGCCTGACCTATTAATGCGATAGTGATAACAGCCAACGCGGCTATTGCCATAATTGGTTGCGGCATGTGTTACAGGATGCTTTGTAAAATTTAATGTTTTTTTAATACATGCCAGTTGATCACATATGTCCAAGGACATTCAATTATCTGATTCAGATGGAGTTCTTTTGGTCAAGGCTGCAAGGAGAGCAGTTACCGAACTTCTTTCAAATGGTAATAGAATTAAATTGGAATCAGATCTTGAAGAAAAATTCTCTTTTAATTCCGGTGTGTTTGTTACCTTAAACAATCCTGACGGGTTACGTGGCTGCATTGGATTTCCCATGCCTGAAAAAAAACTGTCACATGCAATAGTAGATGGAGCCATCGCTGCTGCCACTGAGGATCCAAGATTCTCACCAGTAAAAATAAAGGAACTGGATGACATTGTGTTTGAAGTAACTGTACTTACACCGCCAGTTGAAATCGATGTGTCGGATCCGTTGGAATATTTGTCAAAAATTAAAGTTGGAAGAGACGGTCTCATTGTAAGACACTCTTTTTCCTCTGGCTTGCTTTTGCCACAGGTTCCTGTCGAATATGGTTGGAATGTGGAAGAATTTCTGCAACACACATGTGAAAAAGCTGGGCTATTAAAGGACTTTTGGAAAAATGAAGACGTAAAAATTGAAAAGTTTGAGGGTATTATATTCAAAGAAGAAACGCCTAATGGAGCGATTGTAAGAGAGGAAACCTAATGGAAGTTAGAACGCCTGCGGTATCTGGAACGTTTTATCCGGGAGATGAAAAGGAGCTAAAAGATCTCATACATGAATGCTTTTTGCACGAACTAGGTCCTGGTAAAATACCACCTACAGATTCTGATCAAAAGATTTACGGAGTGATATGCCCACATGCTGGGTTTGTGTATTCTGGCCCTGTTGCATGCCATTCGTTTTATTCAATCTCATCATCAACAAACAAGCTGGCAATAATCACTGGGCCCAATCATTACGGAATTGGTCAAAACGTTGCGTCAATGGTTGACTCCAGTTGGAAAACTCCCCTTGGTTTGGTTGAAGTGGATTCGGAATCAGCACTAGAATTAAGGGAAGACTTGGGCATATTGGAACTTGATTCTTTTTCTCACTCAAAAGAACATAGCATCGAAGTTCAAATTCCTATGCTGCAGGAAACATTTCCTAATGAAATGAAAATTCTCCCTATCTCGCTAATTACCCAAGAACAAAAAATAGCAACACAAGTGGGCTCTGCAATTGCAAAACTTGCACAAAAAAAAGACGCATTGTTGATTGGCTCATCCGACTTTACACACTATGAAGAAAATGAGTTTGCTCATAGACAAGATCTTGCGCTAATTGAGCCCATCTTGAAATTAGATGTTGACGAGTTTTACAAGATTTTGTATGAAAGGAATGTAACTGCATGTGGGTTTGGTGCAATTGCATCCACCATGATTGCCTGCAAGGAACTGGGTGCTAGTGAGGGAAAATTGCTAAAGTATGCCACAAGCGGAGATGTCTCTGGTGACAAAAGTTCTGTTGTTGGCTATGCTTCTATAATTTTTGTCTAAAGTTTTGGGATTAGGGCTATCTTTGTCTTTGCAGTGATTGCTATGATGCTGACTACGGCCACTGCCAATACTATCATGGCAATTGTTCCAAATTCTGGAACTACGTGGAATGATATTGCTTCGCCCATTGCACCAGTTTTGAGCTCACCAGGCTTTCCGATTCCCTGTAAGGTGACTTGAACGTCTACTGGATTACTAGATTCTAGTACATCAGTCATGTGTTCACCCTCGCCGTGAGTTGTATACACATCTGTTTCTGAAAGAACTGTTTTTCCATCTTGGGTGATTATAATGTCATAGTTTGCATTCGTCTGGTGAACTTTCTTGTCAGTAGTAATTGTGACCGTGACTGACATCATTTCTCCTGCAACCGGGTCACTTGTATCTACGTTAACTATGAGTGAACCATCAGAAGAAATGGCACTTACTTGATGCTCTCCCATGCTCTTCATTTCCATGCCACCCATGTCCATCTCTTCACTACCAGCAATCTCGATACTAAATTCGTCTGCTAATGGAATTGGTAACGGAATGAATTCTATTCCTGTTATAGTGCCCGTGACAGAATATGTACCCATTTCGTTAAAAACAGGTCCAGAAACCATAAAAGCGCCAGTCGAGGTTTTGCCACCAATATCTGCACCGCCTGTTACTGAAAACGATGAACTGTCAGTAGGTGTAATTTCAATTTCCAAGTTCCCGTCATGATCATGGAAGGTTTGACTCCATATCTCATTACCGTCTTTTGCTACCACGACTTGATGATCAACGTGAATTACAGGTAAAACTGGTGAAAATGAGAGCGTAACCTTATCACCTACAGTATAGTGTAGGTTCAAGTTATCGCCATTCTTCATTTCTGCTTGAACAGTTACAATGCTTGTAATCAAAAATAGGGAGACAGCGGTAAGTATCAACAGTAGATTTGCCGAATTAGATTTCAACATTATAGTATCTTTGATGATCTTTAAAAAGAAATATTCCATAAAGAAAAAAAATCAACGCCAGTTTGAAAATTATACACTAGCAGATAGATTATACCACAAACTGAAATCTTTCCTGCTTGTAGCCCTTGGCGAGCTGACCTGTAATTGGTATCTGATTTCCACAAAATTTGCACTTGTTGTTTTTGTCAAGATGCCATTCCTGTATGTCAAAGCCAAATCTTTTCACGACAATTTCGTTGCATCCTGCACAGTAGGTGTGTTCCCACGGATGTCCCGGAACGTTTCCCAGGTATACATACTTAAGTCCCTCGCTTTTTGCAATTTCATAATGCTTTTCCAAAGTCTTGACCGGCGTAGATGGATACTCCATCATCTTGTAATCAGGATGGAACCGCAAAAAGTGAATTACAGTTTCCGGACCTAACTCATCATAGACAAACTTTGCAAGCTTTCTTGCATGCTCAAGGTTGTCACCTACCTGTGGAACTATCAAGTCTGTAATCTCCGTGTGAATCTTTGTCTTGTCTCTGATTTCCAGAATGGTGTCAAATATTGGCTGGGGATCCGGTACCCCAATGAATTTTCTGGTAAAGTCTGGCTCTGCACTTCCCTTAAAGTCAACAGTGATACAATCCAAGAACTCATCCATCATCTTGACTACTTCTGGCGTATCATAGCCATTTGAGACAAAGATGTTAAAGAGACCCCTCTTTCTAGCAGCTATGCCACAGTCACGAGCAAATTCGATGAATATTGAGGGCTGGTTGTAGGTATACGCTATCCCTTGTGCACCATACTCAACTGCAGTATTTGCTACCTCTTCTGGTGTCATATCAACACCCTCGACTTTGCGTCTCTGGCTGATGTCTGAATTTTGACAATACTTGCAAAGCCAGTTACATCCGGTGGTTGCGATTGAGAAAATCTTGCTTCCAGGATTATAATGAATTACAGGTTTCTTTTCTATTGGGTCAACGTGACCTGCGATAACTTTACCATAAACGTAAAGATCAAGCTTCCCATTTTCATTTCCCCTTATACCACAAAGGCCAATCTGTCCTTTCCCTATCTCACAATACCTAGCACACGCTGTACACAAAACCTTGTCATTAGGTCTTTTTTCATAAAGGATAGCTTCTTTTGCCATACTTCTAGTATAATGAATTAATATATCAAGTATAACCATGTTACCTATGGCAGATACAGTCAGTGCATCGGAGCTAAAGCAGACACTTGACCAATTCGTAGTAATTGATGTGAGAGAGCAAGATGAATTTGCCAATAGCACGATTGATGGCTCAACTCACATGCCCTTGGGTCTTGTTATAAGAAATATCAAACAGGGCAAGATTGATGATCTCAAAGAAAAAAAGATTTGTACTTTTTGTGGGTCTGGATACCGCGGAAATATTGCAGCAGATGAATTAGCCAAGGCAGGATTTAATGTAAAGAACCTTGAAGGCGGATTCATGGCCTGGCAAAAGGCGTGAGTGATGTTTTAGAACATTATTAATAACTAGAGTGAAAAATACATCCGTGGACGAAAAATCTGAGGACTTTCTTATCAAATATCTAAAGACACTTCCGGATAAACACATCAAACAATTTTACAATGATGTGGAATGGACGCCATATCCTATTCTTGTCATAAAAGAATTTCAGAGACGTTTCAAGCCAAATGATGAAGAGTTTTTAGAGAAGCTTTTGGAATCTGTAGACGAAGCTAAGAGGAAGGGTCAAAAAATTGGCAAGATGGCAAAAATAAGAGGCCTTAAACTGAGTAAACAAGTCAGAGCACAAGCCAAAAAGACAGTCTCAAAAAAAATCACAAAGGCAAAACGTATGATTAGATCTTCTGAAGATAATGTGGAATTGATCAGAAAACTAGGCGAGTTGAAAAAGGCAGGTATTATTAGCAATAAGGAATTTCAGGCAAAAAAGAAACAGCTGCTTGATAAAATCTAATTCTTAAATCAAAACTAAACAATGTGAATGACGGTACTAACTCCCCGTCGATCAATCTCCATTCCATCTTTCATTTCGCTCACAATAACAGTGAATGATATCACGTCACGCTGTTTACATTCTTCAGCGTTTAGCTTCAAATTAATGTCCAAAAGATCATACTCATCTTTTGGAATGTTTGACTCATCAAAATATGCTTTCCCAGTTGCTTCTATTCTAAACCTTTGATCCTTTGCGTGGACCCCAAGCTTCGCTTTATTGTTCTCCCTGCCTGAAGCCTTGATGTTTACATCAATAATTCCAGGTTTTGCCAGCGTATAGCCAGACTTTTTGTCCACAAAAACACCAATCTGAAATGGCTTTCCAGCTGTAGCCTCTGCCATTTTTTGTAATCCGTCATTCATTACCACATCAACAGCCTTGAAAGTTTGTGGAACTTTGGCAATCCATTCGTTGGTTCGTTCAATAACTGCAGCTATTTCGGTTCGTCTTTTTTTATCCTCTTCCTCTGGCAACTCGTAGCGATCCACCCAAGCAATGTAGTCCTGTGAAATATCCTTGATGAAATCAATGCAAGTAATTCTATAACTGTCTACATTCGGAGCTCGTTCTGAATTTTCATCGTCAGGAACAAAATCACCGTCCATTGGCAATGCCATAAATTACTCGTATTGTAATAACTAAAAAACCCAATCTCAATCAATATATTTAAAGAATAAATAATTTCTGTGTGATCTTCACAACAATTACAAAAGATCTACAAAAGGAACTAAAATCAAACATGCCACAAATCATGGTCTTATTAAAAAAACAACCTGCAATTGCATACAAAAAGATAGGAGATATAGGAAAAGAAGTTGGGAAAAAATACAACATTGAGCTATTAGTAAATTTTCCTCATAGAGGAAAAATAGAAAATTTTGACATGTATGGAAAACAGGATTTGAGCTTCATTGTGGACATGAAAAAAACAAGGTTCCCAATTAAGCGTAGTATAATCAAAGAAAAAGCAAAGGAAATTTTTGGAGATGTGGAAACAGAAGATGCTTACATGTATGAGGGTAAAGAAGGCGTCAAGGTGTTTCTTGGCCCGGCAAACGAAAGTGGAAGGAAAGAGGACAGAATTGACATTCTGCCACATTCTTTGCATGTATGGTATGAATTTACAGATAAGGTAACAGAATTTTGTGATTGGCTTTTGGAAAATGTGTATTTAATAAGAGATATACAGCCAGAGAAAAATAACGTGTGATATTACTTTCCTTCCAATTCATTAAGAATGTCCCTAACGTCAAAGGCATCAGAATTAACTTCTAGAATTTTTTTACAGCACTCTATTACTTTGTCATTTTCCTTAAAATGCTGATGTATACGTAATTTCAGACCAAGTGCCTCAGTATCATACTCATTGATTGCTAAAACGCGATCAACATACTGCAGAGTCTTTTTTGGATCTTGTAGAATGTAGAATATACTTGCCATGATAAAAATAAAATCAGGATCATATTGGTATTTTTCTTCCATGCTATTTCCTAATGAGATGGCTTCTTCAAATTCACCCTCTTTGATTAGTTTTCGTAGTTTTCTTTTTGGGTAGGAAAATAAGCCGACCAAAATTTTTCAATATTTAGATAATTCTAGTTAGATTTTAACAATTGTATTACGAAATCGTTATGATGCCGTTTGAGATAAGCCACTGAAGACCAGAAACAAACGCATTATCAGGAATCGATCCATCAGACCACCATCCAGCATTGTTCTTAATCCAACTTGGAATTACATTGTCAGATTCTGTTGCTTGTTCAGTAGGTGGTATAGTTATCACACCATTTGAAATTAGCCACTGTATGCCGGAGACAAACGAAGCATCATCAATCAATCCATCAGCCCACCATCCCGCATTATTTTTAATCCAGCTAGGAATAGAAATTTCAGGTTCTGTTTGTGTGGGAATAAGAGTTTCTAGGCTACCAGATACTGGTTTCTTGCTTTGTAGATCAATATCAAGAATTACATAACCAAATGATTCAGAATTGGGTACGCTGTATGCCGGACCTGTGCCATAAACAATTACAGCAAATTTTTGCAATCCGGGATCTCCTTGCATAAGCCAATATCTGTGCACTTGTCCTGAGGTAGAAAAGAACTTGTCATATCCTTCATCTTCAGCAGCAGAAGCTATTGGTATTGTTTGGCCATCTATCAGATTAACTTTTAAAATATCATAATGCACCTGGTTTTCCCACAGGTCAGTAGAAAATGCTTTCTTAAAATTTATAACCCATTCAATGTCACATCCAATTCTAGGTTTTTCTGGACCATATTGTATGTTAATAACCATTGAGTTTGTATTTGTATTTTCAAAAATTTTTACCAGTTTATAATTAGTAATACAACCAACATCCTTCTTTGCTTCTTCCGTATCTGTAAAACCTGCAAACGGACTTGAAGAAACATTTTCTTTGTATTCATGTAATGAAAATCTGTATTCCTGCGGAGGTATTCCTGCCGTCACCTGAACCCATGTGCTGGCCTTTACTGGGAAGGGAAATTCATCAACAACGTAAATGTGACTTGTTATGCCGCCACTCTTCCAACCAATGACAACTGTATCATATTCACCTGCTGGAACGGTCATGGTTTCTATTCCTATAGCCCCAATTTGTTCACCACCAATATTTGCAATCTTGCCCCATGAAACCTTGGAGAATGCCTTTGGTCCCTTACCAGGCTGATCAATGTCTGCAGTAGCAAAGGAAGAGAGCCATATTATTGATGATTTGTATACAGATGCATACCGCAAAATATTATCGCTGACAGTACCACCTATAGGCTCGGGAGCAATTTTACCTACATCCATATGACCTTTTAGTACCTTGTTTCCGTCTTCAACTAGAACTTGAAAACGAAACATTTCTTCAGGACCATCAAGTATTTCTTTTTCTAACCACATTGAAAACCAAAACTCTGTGCAGTCTTTGTATGACTCATGACACAATTTGTACTTGAAGTAATCGCCAATTTTGAGATTTTCGCCCGCATACCAGGCTCCAGGAAGATTAACACCAGCAAGACCTGCACCAATACCAGAACCAGCAGACAAATGTTCCGCAAATGTTGCTGGAAGAACGCTACCACTAACAAGAATCATTGAAAATAAAATTATAAAAATTGTATTGCGCATACAATGTTAATACCCGTCAAAGTTAGTTAAATGTTCCAAGTAAGCAAATATAGAGGATAATGTTCGATTTATTAGATATGTGTGAATGCCCAAAAATACACTTTTACGAAGTTGAGTTCAAGCTTGATGGATTGATTGTGGTTCCAACGCATAAAAACTGTGGAGATAGATTAAATGAAAAACAAGCTGACACATTTCAAAAAGAACTAGTCAGCTCATGGGGATTTGAGCAAGAAGAGGAATAATTTTTCAAATAACAAAATTTTACACATATTTTAATAAAAAGGAAAAAATTGTGAAATTTATTTCAGTCCTGATACAGCTTCTTTGCAGATGCTACATCCACAGGAACAATCTGCACTACAAATGCAGGCTCCCTGCATTTCACAATCACATTTGTAAGTGTCATCACCAGTAGCGGCTTCACAGCCACATGCTTGATCTGTCATGCAAAGTGGATCACATACAGGGTTTTAAAACTTTATGAAAAAAATCACACCGTTATACTAGTTTTTTATTATTTTGAGCGTCATGCCAAAAATCATTCATGCGATAAAGAAAGCAAAGAATTTGTGGCCTGATGTAATTTATTTGCCTCTGACTCGATCTTAGTAGTATCACTTTCCAGATCAAATCCAGTTTTCAGCATATGTATTAGTTCTGGCTTTCTATGAAGATCTGGAATTTTTATGAAATTGTTTCTGTTAATGTATCCCAAATAAAAGTAACAATCAGAAAATAATGAATTGTCTATCATATAGCGATATTTCTGGGAAATCATCTTCGAGTGGAGATTATCCTCTACCAAATCTGAAAATCCTTTAGTTGACTTTAACATCCTTGAAAGGAGAGAGGGTGTAGCTCTTTCTATTCCAATCGACTCGGTTATTGGTGAGATTAACTCGTTGATTTTATTTCTGTCGAACTCACGGAGTATCTTTAGCATATGTACAGGGCTGGGACGATGAAAATTTAACACAGATACAGCATCAGCGAGAAAATACGCTGCACATTTTAGCCATGAAGAAGAATATGGATCAGTATTCAATCCATTTTTTGTCTTTGTTACACATACTCCCGCTTCTACTAAACAACTTTTAATGTAGGCATTAAAAATTTGTTCTTTTTTTTCTTTAATTTTTGATAATAACATACGAAGTTCCCATTGTTCGTCAAGCAAAATAGTCATACCATCATACTGCAATAAAATATCAGGCGAGGTTTCTTGTAATGTTCCATGATAAATATGATAAAAAGATCCGTCAAATTCAATAAAAGATTCTTTTTGTTTTTTCCCATCAAAGACTGTTATATCATATTCACAGCAATCATAGCTAGGTCCCTGGTTCTTACAACCACCCATGCCAACAGGACAATTTTCAATTGAAAGTTTTTCTAATATCTTTTTAGCTTCCAAGCAAAAATCAAGAGATTAGATTTTGTATAAAGTTTCAAAATAATAATTTTTTACCATTAATGTAAATGCAGGTGGTTACGAGAGTCAGCTATTGCTTTAAATTGTAATTGATTCTCGTTTTTACAAGCTCCTGTGGTGTAGTCCGGCCAAGCATACTGCCCTCTCAAGGCAGTGATCTCGGGTTCAAATCCCGACGGGAGCATATTTCATTTCAATTGGTTTGCTTAAATAATTCGTAATTGTTTTTATTTTGTTGACTTTACGTGATTTGTCCTTAAAACAGGAATATAGGTCAGATAGAGATGATGTTGTGTCAGAATTTTTCATTCCTTGTTTAACTAATAGCATTCAGTATGACAGAACGATAGAATTTATCTCGGTAAAAAGTTTGAGTACATTGACTTTTGGTTTGGAAAATATACAAGACCATCACGCCAAGATCAGACTGGTTTCAGGGCACAGATTTACTACTTCTGACTTGAATGCCATAGTAAAGCTCTTTGACCATCATAATCCTAGTAGATTAAACGGCAGACTTTATCTTGATAAGAAGATTAGTAATCTTATTCAAGATAATAAAATTAGACAGCTAAAGAAGGTAATAGAAGATTTTAAACTTGAAGTAAAAGTTGCTATTCCAAATTCAGAATATGTAGATGGGGTTTTTGAGGAACGTATGGGAATATTTAGGGATACAAATGATGATGTTGTTGCTTTTTCAGGTACGTCAAATGTTACTTTTGATGCAGAAAATCGAAACTTTGAGTCAGTTGATGTTTTTACATCGTGGGATGACAAATCACGTGTAGATACTAAGATAAAGAATTTTGAAAACCTCTGGACTAATAAGACAAATTATGTTGAAATATATGACCTGGTATACGCAGAGAAAAAAAATCTTTTAAAGTATACAACAGAGTGGGCAGTATATACATAGTGGATTAGAATTCAAAGTCTTTCATATCCATTTTTGAGGTGTTTTGATTAAAATTCATTCTTGAAATTTTATAATAAATTATTTCGCCTTGTCGTTGTATCACTGCAATGATTGGCTCTTTACCCATCTTGGTTATTTCTTCAACTTTTTTTTGTAATTTTCCTATCTTTTCCTGTTTACCCTCATTAAGACCAAAGACCAAAAACTTGGCTCCCTTTTCTCCAAAATCTCCTTTACCGTAAACTCTAAAATCTGAACCAAAACCAAATCCATCCTTAACAGTATAACCTCTGTTTCTTAAATCGCGATAAACTAAAAATTTTGTTAGAATGGCCTCATCTTGTTTTTTGCAAATTTGCAAAAATGAATCAAAGCCTATGTTCTTTTTTCCCTTAAAAAGAGCTAGTCTACTAGTGTATAAAAGATAAAGAGATTCAAATGATTTTAGGAATAATTTATCTTTCTCTATTTCCCCGTAACCTTTCCGCTCAAGTTCTTGTTGTCTATTAGGTTCTAAAATTATGGTCTGGTTTTTTATCAAAACGCCTTGTATTTCTGGTTCTGCTTCAATCGACATGAAAAATTTGTTATTTTTTACCATATAAGGTCTTAAGTATAACCGTTAAAATATGGCTGAAAAATATCTGTAAACTATGCACGGTCAATGCTACAGAAAAGGCAATGGACAACCATACACTAGAAAGGAGTACATAAAAGGCAAACCCCAAATCAAAATCACCAAATTTCAAAGTGGTAGTGCAGATAGATTGCAAGACTATGATTATAGCGTACAGCTTTTGATTAACGAAAAAATGCAGATAACACATATGGCTATTGAGTCAACTAGGCTCGCAGCAAACAAAACACTTGAAAAAACAACAGGAGAA
>JACATA010000001.1 GCA_013390375.1 Marine Group I thaumarchaeote | reverse complement strand
TTGTTTCTGTATCATATGTTTTAGCTGTCACTGGTTCAGGTAAGGTTCTGGTTCAGCTGTTGGTTCTGGTACAGGTTCTGGTTCAGCTATTGGTTCTGGTACAGGTTCTGGTTCAGCTATTGGTTCTGGTACAGGTTCTGGTTCAGCTATTGGTTCTGGTTTACCAAAAACTGTTTCAAGGAATATTTCCTTGCTAAATAATTCTAAGTCATCATAGCCCTGTCCAGTACCCACATAGATAACAGGTTTTTTGGTTACTGCTACAATTGATAATGCAGCACCACCACGTGTATCAGCATCACTTTTAGTCAAAATTGCTCCATCAAAAGTTGTATGCTTATGAAATTCCCTTGCTTGACTAACTGCATCATTTCCTGCTAACGAGTCGCCCACAAATATTTTCAAGTCTGGACTTACGACTTTTGAAATTTTTGCAATCTGTTCCATCAAATTCTTATTTGTCTGCATCCGTCCAGCAGAATCAATAAGAACACAGTCTACCTTGTGTGATTTAGCATAAAGTAACGCATCATGTGCTACGGCAGCGGGATCTGAGCCGTAGTTTTGTGCAATCAGTTTTAAATTCAGTTTATTTATGTGCTCACGCAATTGCTCAATAGCACCAGCCCTAAAGGTATCTGCTGCTGCAACCACTACTGAGATTTTATTTTTTTGTAAAAGATTGGCTATTTTGGCAACAGTTGTAGTTTTTCCAGTCCCATTGATTCCAACAAACAGAATAAGATACGGATCTTGTGGATCTGTTTTTGACTTTATGTTTGATAGTATGTCAACTGATCCCGCATCATCAAACATGCTGGAAATATTCTCGGTTAGGCTTTTTTTAACAAAATCTTCAATTTCCTTCTTATTGACTCTACTACCAACTAGCTTTGTACTTAGATCTGATTTTATACTATCAATAACTTCCGTTGCAACATCAGATTCTAAGAGAGAGATTTCAAGCTCGGATAATACATCATCAATATCTTTTTCATTTAGATCTTTTTCACTAAAACTTTTGGCAGCTTTTGAAAATGCATTGCCTAGTTTTTCAAACATAATTTTTTTCTTTATTTTTTACTACGAGAAGCAGCTAGTAGTTGTTCCATTTGCTGTTTTCCCTGTTCTAAACTTGCCGCAATCTGTTGTTTTTGATTTGATGTTTCCTGTAGGGCTACTTGCATTTCTTTCAATCGTAATTCAAGAAAATTGATAGCAGAGTCCTTGTCTTTTTCGACAGCAATTCCAGCGCCAATATGTAGAATTAGTTTTTCGTTAGGTATTGTTTTTGTTTTTACAAAAGTACCTAATCCTAAGGGTACTAATGTTTCAGTATCAGCTTTATTATCAATTGTTTTAAGTGAATGAATGGCAGAAGATGCTTCTCTAATAATGGATACGATGGATGCCTCCTTTTGTGATAATTCAGAGAAATAACCTTCTAACATTTGCATTTGATACAATAACTGTTGTGTTTGCTCTTCGCTCATTATAAAAAAAATGAGCCAGTTTCCTATAAATGCATTTAAAAATACAAAATTAAAAAAATAAAAAATAGAATATTATTTTGCCTTAGAAAGTCTATTATCTACTTCTTCCCAGTTAACTACATTCCACCAAGCAGCAATATAGTCAGGACGTTTGTTTTGATACTTTAGATAGTAAGCATGTTCCCACACATCAAGACCCAGCAATGGAACTAATCCTTCAGTTCTAGGGCTTGTCTGATTCGACATTGCTTTGTATTCAACTTTACTAGAAGCTGGATTGTAAACAAGCCAACCCCAACCACTGCCTTGTATAGGAGCTGTTTTACTAGAAAACTGTTCTTTAAACTCGGCAAAAGATCCAAAGGAAGCATTAATCGCGTCTGCTAGTGCTCCGCCAGGTTCTCCACCGCCATTTGGTTTCATATTATTCCAAAACAGTTTGTGATTATCGTATCCACCGCCATTGAAGTTGATTGCACCCCTAATATCGTCAGGAACATCATTGATGTTTGCCAATATATCAACAATATCCTTGCTCTGTAGTTCCGGACTTAGTTTTTCCAATGCACCATTCATTCCATCAGTATATTTTTGATGGTGCTTCGTATGATGGATTTCCATAGTACGAGCATCTATGTGAGGTTCCAATGCATCATATGCATAAGGCATCTCAGGAAGTGTATATTTTCCCATGCGTTGTTTATAAAAACATACAATTTAATGCTTTAGCAAAGAATGAAATTTCACTAAAAAAATGTTCTTACATGCACTATCAAAAAATATTTTTTCTGGTGATTTTGATATTTATGAGTGCATTTTTAATTTCAAATCAATTAGAGAACACAGAGAATATTTCTATTTTAGTAAATAACAGTGGGCCGTTCATAGGAACCAGTATACCCTACCAGAGTGGGTTTGATGGAAGCGGAATAGTAGTATCAATTATTGATACTGGAATTGACTTGAATCACCCAGATCTTGAAGGAAAAATAATTGGTGGGTATGATTTTGTTGATAATGATGAGATGCCTGAAGATACCAATGGTCATGGTACACAAGTTGCAGGAATCATAGCGGCGAATGGAAATCTCAAAGGAATAGCACCAAATTCAAAAATTTTAATGTACAAAGTTTCAGAAGATGGAGAATCTGTACCTTCTCATTTAATAATCAAGGCAATTGAAAAATCAATAGAAGACGGTGCTGATATTATTAATATAAGTTTGGGAATTAACCAAACAAATACAAAAATTGATCAGGCAGTAAACAAAGCAGTCAAGAATAATATTTTTGTAGTAACAGCGGCTGGTAATTTTGGTCCTGAATTAAATACAATTGGAAGTCCTGGAATAAATCCAAATGCAATTACAGTGGGTGCAACATTTAACAACGTAACAAACAGTCTAGTCTCAACTTTTGAGATAGAAGGCAAAACGTTTAATGTTTTTCCAATGGTTGGAACCCAGTCACTTGCAGAACCTATTACCTCACAGATTATTTTTGGGAAATATGGCAGAGTTCATGATCTTTTGGAAAATAATTTTGAAGGTTCAATTTTACTTATTGAACGAGGAAGTGACATAGAAAATGAAATAGTTTACTTTTCTGATAAGGAAAAAAATGCAGCTGATGTAGGAGCAAAAGCAATTGTTGTTTATAATAATAAGCCTGGTATATTTTTTGGAGAATTAATTCATGAATATGTGGATGAGGGCTATAATCCCACTATTCCAGCACTATCCTTATCTCGGGAGGATGGGTTGTTGATCAAAGAAATCTTGCAGAGTGATACAAAGGGAATTTTGGATGTATTCTATCATCCTGATTTTGTTGCTTACTTTAGTTCCAGAGGACCAGTTTCTCCTTTTTACATCAAACCTGACCTTGTAGCGCCTGGCGCATTCATAAACACAACTGATATCAATGGAAATTATAAAATTTCAAGTGGTACAAGTTTTGCAGCACCTCATGTTGCTGGTACTGCCGCGTTAATATTGCAAAAAAATCCTCAACTATCACCGCAGGAACTTAAATCTATTCTAATGACAACTTCTGAAATCGTATATGATCAGTTTGATGACAGATTTCCTATAGAAGTATCTGGAAATGGAAGAATAGATGCATCGAAAGCTATCAATGCTGAACTAATCATAATGCCACCAAATCTAATATTTGATTTATCGCCTGCTAATCAAATTCAAACCAAAAATTTGAAAATTAAGGGGATTGGTGATGAATCTCTGTCGATTAGATTTGAAGAAAGTCATGTTGCAGATTTTGATTATAATTTAGATAATGAAAATCTTGTAATAAATGCAAAATTAACTGAACAAAGTTTGGGAGAATTTGAAAGCAGGATTTTTGTCAATCATAATGAAATTGATTATCATATGCCTATCATAGTAAGAGTTTCTGAAGGAGCTATTACAATTAATGAAGATGGTGGAAAATTAAGTATTGATGTTTCTAGCCCTTCTTCATGGTCGTATGCAAAGATCTCGATTATAAATAAGGAAACTGGGAAAACGTTTACAGACTCTATTGTGCCTGGTAAAAATTCAGAACTAACTGTTTATCAACCGGGTGAATACTGGATTGAAGCAGAAATAGATAGGACACTAAGTGCATACGCAACTATTCAGGTGGAAAAAATAGAACACAGCGAAAAAAATCTTGCGAATATGTTGAATTTGCCTGAGAAACCCATTCTGATAATATCTGCTATAATGATTGTTACGGCTATTGTGGGCCTATTAGTAAGAAGACGGTACTAAATCTTAGATTTTTGGTCCTGCCGAACGTATTTCATCAGAAATATTCTCAAATTTCTTAAAGTTATCAACAAACATTTGAGATAGTTTTTTTGCCGAAAGATCATAGGTGTCTTTGTCAATCCATGTGTTTCTTGGGTCTAAAATTTCTGAAGGAACTCCGGGACATTCAGTTGGTATGTCCAGATTAAAAATATCATTATGGGAAAATTTCACGATATCCAATGATCCGGTTATGGCTGCAGTTACCATTGCGCGGCTATATTCTATCTTGATTCTTTCACCTACACTATACGGTCCTCCAGACCAACCAGTATTGATTAGGTATACAGATGTGTTATGTTTGGAAATCTTTTCACCTAGCATTTTTGCATAAACTGATGCCAAACGCGGCATGAATGGTGCGCCAAAACATTTAGAGAATGCAGCTTTCGGTTCTTTAATTCCTCTTTCAGTTCCCGCTAGCTTGCTAGTATAACCTGACATAAAGTGAAACATGGCTCCATCTTTGGAAAGCTTGGATAGTGGAGGAAGAACTCCCATTGCATCTGCTGTTAAAAATATAATGACTTTGGGGTTACCGCCAACACTGGGTACAATTGCTTTTGGAATGTAACTGAGTGGATAAGCTGCCCTTGTATTTTCAGTTAGACTGCCATCATCAAAGTCCGGTTTTAGTGATTCTTTGTCTATGACTACATTTTCTAATACAGCACCAGTCTTTATGGCATTCCAAATTTGCGGTTCAGATTTTTCCTTGAGATTGATGCATTTTGCATAGCAACCACCTTCAAAGTTAAAAATTCCTTTATCTGACCAACCATGCTCATCATCACCAATTAGCATCCGTTCAGGATCAGCGGACAAACTAGTCTTTCCCGTACCTGATAAACCAAAGAATAACACTGTATCACCGTCCTTTCCAATATTAGCAGAACAGTGCATAGGAAAAACCCCTTTTGACGGCAAGATAAAATTCATTACCGAAAAAATTGATTTTTTTATTTCACCGGCATAACTTGTTGCCCCAATCAAAACGAGTTTTTTTGATAAATTGATAAGAATGAATGCATTTGACATTGTGCTGTCAACTTCAGGTATCGCTTCAAAATCATTAATACACATTACAGTAAGTTCTGGCTCATGATCTTCCAATTCAGCAGCTGATGGTCTTATGAAAAGTTGGTGCGCGAATAAACTTTGCCAAGCATGATCACTGATAATTCTAATAGGTAATCTATTTCCAGGATCCGCACCTACAAAACCATCAAATATGAATAACTCTTTTCCGTCAACAAATTTTTTCATTTTTTGAGATAACTTATCAAATGTTTCTGTTGGGAATTGTTTGTTCACCTTGCCCCAATGAACCTTATCATGTGTGAGATCATCAAAAACAATGAATCTGTCATCTGGTGATCTGCCCGTATACTTTCCTGTTTTGACTGACAACGAACCGGTTGAGGTTACCAACCCCTCATTTTTTTCGACAGCAATTTCTACTAGTCTTTCAACTGGCAAATTCCTGTAAATCTTTGATGGGTTTATTCCAAATGCAATAATTTGAGAATTGAACTTGGCTGTTGACTTAGTTTCACTCATCTCTATTCCACCTTCTACCCGCTAGAAATTCAAAACAAGTTTTATTCAATAGGATTTTCTCGCAATAAAAAACACTATTATCTCTTTCTAAGATCACAGATTTTTCATTAAATTTTAGCAACCTATTTATGTAAAAATTCAAGGTTTATGGTCATGCCAATAAACAAGGAAAAATTAGATCTTCGTGCTAAAGTTGCTGAAAGCAGACCCGATTTTAAAAGACCTGAAAGCTGGCGATATAAGAGACTAGAAACAACTTGGCGAAAGCCAAAAGGCATTGATAATCATCAACGTAAACAAAAAAGTAGGGGCCGACCCGGTCTTGTTAAAGTCGGTTATGGTGGTCCAAAAATTGCACGCGGATTACATCCATCTGGTTATACAGATAATTTAGTTCATAATATCACTGATTTAGAAAAATTAAACCCAAAAACTGATGGGGTAAGAATAGGTCATAGTGTTGGAACAAAGAAAAGAAAAGCAATAGTTATCAAATCGATAGAAAAGAAATTCAAAATATTTAATGCGAGGGTGTCCGAACGTGCCAGTAAATCTTAAAACAAAAAAACAACTAGCATCAAGAGTGTTTAAAGTTGGAGTAAACAGGGTGGTGTTTGACTCTGACCATCTTGATGATGTAGCTGATGCAATCACAAGAGAAAACATTAGAAGTTTGTTTACGGCAAATACGATTAGAATTAAACCGATTGTTGGAACGTCAAGAGGAAGAGCAAAAGTAAAAAAAATTCAAAAAAAGAAACGTGGTGTAGGACAAGGTTCTAAAAAGGGACGTAAAGGTGCTAGAATAGGCAAAAAAGAAGTTTATGTAATAAAGGTAAGATCACTTCGTTATAGATTAAAAATTGCTAAAGATCGAAAGGAAATCACAAATAAGGAATTTTGGGCACTTTACAAAAAGATTGGTGGAAATACTGTTAGAAATATTGCGCATCTAAGAACATTGATTGATGAAACAATATCTAAAAGAAAAGGTTAGAAATAGAATTTTTCTTTATCAAAATCTATAATTTTTCCATCTTTAATTTTAATTCCTTCTTTCGCAAGCATCTGGGACTTGACTCTTTCACCATAAACATATCCACCAATTTTACCGTCAGATTTTACTACTCTGTGACATGGTACTATTACAGGAAATGGATTTTTTTTCATGATGGTCCCAATAACCCTTTGTCCACTTTTTAGTCCCACTGCTTTTGCTAAATCACCATAAGTTGTAACTTTTCCTTCTGGAACCTGCAAAAGTTTCTTGTAAACTTTAGTACTTAAAGTCAAAGCTTGATTACCTCTAAATCCGTTCTTTCAAGCATTTCAAGAATTTTTTGTTTATTTTTTCCCATGCCATTCCAATCCAACAATGCTGCAGTAGCACCTCTATTTCTTTTAATTATATGAGAAAATAAAGATTGATCTATTTGTCCCAATGCATGTTTTGGAATTACTGTACCCAGTGAATACTTACCATGAATTAATTCATTGGTAAATTTTTCAGGATAATGTGTTCCACCAAAACATATTGCAATTGGATATGATTTCTGTTCTTCTTTCATTACATCAACTATAATTTGTCCAACTGAATTACACAGATTCACATCATTCCATTCTTTTTCTGTTGTTCCAATTTCAATGAACAGAGCAGGTTTATTTAATGCAGTTGGTCCGTGGTGAGTTGCCTCAATTGTTATTTGAAATCCTGGAAACTCACTTCTAGCATTCCAAAGATTCTGAATATATGATTTTTGAATATATGGATGTGGGATAGATACTTGACGGCTATAACCACCAAAATTGGCATCAGAAAAATTTCCCGTATTATGACAAGTAAGCGCTAAGACGCCTGATTCTGCTGCATGTTTTGATAAAAAAATATATCCGTCATAATCAAATTTTTCTTCTAACAAATCTGCAGAAATTACCGGGCTTGAAATTATTAACAAATCAAAATCTTTTCCCTTGTAAACATCACCATTTTTCTCCAATTCTTGTGAAATAAATTTGGCAATATTATGACCCGCTGGATCTTTTTGATATGCAACGAGCAATTCCATTAGATAAAAGATATATTGATACTTTATTAATTTCCAATAAATGCAGTTTAATCTTCAACGTACATTCATGAATATGAAAAATACCATAAAGCTTACCAAAAAATCTGATAAAGATGTCTATGTGCAACATCTAAGGCTTGTCTTATTTGGAATTGCCGCTGTAGGTACAATTGGTTTCGGAATTCAGTTCATTTTTTCAGTTTTGACATTCGGAAGGTAAATTGTCCGAGCCAGAACCATTAGATGAACAGAAACCAGAATCTGCCGATGAACCAGAATCAGTGTCTGAACCTGAATCAGTGTCTGAACCTGAATCAGTAGATGAACCAGAATCAGTGTCTGAACCTGAATCAGTGTCTGAATCAGTAGATGAACCAGAATCAGTGTCTGAACCAGTAGCTGAACCTGAACCAGAAGATGAAGGAAACTCACATCTGTTTGCGGTAAGAACAACTGGGGGTCAGGAAAAAATTGTTATGAGATTGTTAGAAGCGAGAATAAAAATGGAAAAAATAAACATTCAGTCAGTACTTTTGTTATCTGATTTGAAAGGATATGTTGTAGTTGAAGCACAGGACGTATCTGCTATGTTTGATGCGATTCAAGGAATTAGACATATACGTGGTCAATTAAGGGGAGAGCTAACATACAATGAGATTGATAAATATTTAATCAAAAAATCAACTGTATCTGAACTTGCTGTTGAGAATACTGTTGAAATAATTGCTGGTCCATTCAAAGGTATGAAAGCTACCATTACAAGATTGGAAAAAGAAAAAGAAGAAGCTACAGTTATTTTATTAGATGCAACTTACCAACTACCCGTAACTGTTGATGCGAACTATCTAAAATTAGTTCCAGCATAGCAAGGATTAAATTTTCAAAATATGGTGCAAGGTTGTGGGAAATAAACAAACCGTTTCATCGCTTATAACCGGTGGAGAAGCCTCAGCTGGACCACCTCTAGGACCAACATTAGGTCCAATGGGAGTAAATATCATGCAAGTAATTGATGCTATTAATGAAAAAACTAAAGAGTTTAAAGGAATGAAAATTCCAGTAACTGTTTCAGTAGATTCAGATACTAAAAAATGGGAAATTGAGGTAGGGATACCGTCAGCTTCTGCACTTTTGCTAAAGGAAGCTGGCATTCAAAAAGGCTCTGGAACATCTGGAACTGATTGGGTTGGAGAAATCACTGTTGATTCTATCGCTAAAGTGGCTAACGTTAAATTGGAATCATCATATGCTACTTCTTTAAAATCTGTAGCAAAACAAATAGTTGGTACCTGTGCATCATTAGGAATTAAAATTGAAGGAAAAACTCCTAAAGAGTTTACTGCCGAAGTAAATGAAGGCAAATGGGACAGTAAATTCACGTAATTTCGTGCTAACTAAATATTGAAAATTAAATAGAGATTTTACTGTTTTCTATGTATTTTTGTTAAGATATGTAGGTTCCTTATCGGTTTTTTGTAATTCCACAAAAGTTTCAGTGTTTTGAATACCATCAATTTTTCCAATTTTTTCAATAACAACAGTATGCAAGTCTTCAAGATCCTTAGCATAAACTCGTATCATAATATCAAATCTTCCAGTAACTTCGATGATAGAAACTACCTCAGCAATTTCTAAAAGTTCTTTGTGAGTTTGTATTTTAAATTTAGGGTCTCTGTTTATACCAACAGATGCTTTAACACCTATTCCCAATAAAGAATCATCAATTTCGATGGTGAATTTCTTAATCACTTTCTTTCTCACAAGTCGTTTAATCCTGCTATACAATACAGATGCATTAATTCCTAGTTTTTTTGAAAGCGTGGGAACAGAAATGTTTCCGTCTTTAGATAATTCAAAAAGTAGTTTCATATCAAGCTCGTCAAATCGTTGCAATGATCGAAAAAAGAACTATATAGTAATAAATGTAGATTTTATCAACATTGTACATGTTAATTTCAATTAATCTAATATAAAGTGGAAAATTTTCAAAAGTTATTGAAATATGATCTTTCTATCTCTAAACGATTTTAAGTAGGACTCTTAAAAAAATCTCCATGGTTAACGAATCACAGCTTGTTGAAGTAATAAAACAGGCAAAAGAGAGTGACAAGGATCGTAAATTTAAACAATCTGTAGAGATGATAATGGTATTCAAGGATGTTGATGTAAAAAAGGGATTTGCGATTAATGAGACTGTTCAACTGCCCAAAAAAACAACTAAACCTGCTTCAGTATGTATAATGGCATCTGGAGATATGGGAATCAAAGCAAAAAATGCAAAAGCTGACATGGTAATGGATGAAAATGAACTAACGAAATTGAGCGCAGATAAAAAGAAATCAAAAAAGCTGATTAACAAATATGATTTCTTTTTAGCAGATACAAAACTTATGCCCA
Source organism: Marine Group I thaumarchaeote (assembly GCA_013390375.1). Lineage (GTDB taxonomy): Archaea > Thermoproteota > Nitrososphaeria > Nitrososphaerales > Nitrosopumilaceae > Nitrosopelagicus. The sequence goes on along the minus strand of JACATA010000001.1, from coordinate 105,197 downwards.
CTGTAGGCAAGAAGTTAGGACAGCTTTTAGGACCTAGAGGTAAAATGCCAACTCCAGTTCCATTTAATGCTCCCATTGAATCATTTTTGGAACGATTTAGATCATCTGTAAAGATTAGAGCAAAGGGCTCTTTATCTATGTCATGTAGGATTGGAGAAGAAGATATGGATGACGCCGACCTTGCTGCAAATGCAAGTGCCGTTGCAACAGCAATAGAGAAAACACTGCCTAATGGAAGTAAGAACATTGAAAAAATCATGTTCAAAACAACCATGGGAAAGGCGGTTAAGGTAGAACAGGTGAAGAAATAGAATGCATGAGAAAAGAACAGAATATCCAAAAAAGAAGGCACAAATGTATCAACTTCTGCAGGATTTACCAAAAAAGTATAATGTTACTGCACTAGTACGAATGGAAAAAGTACGTGCATCCCAGTTGTTACCTTTAAGAAAAAAACTTCTGGGCGAAGTGGAAATTATTGGCATTAAGGATAAAGTTGTACAAAAATCTCTTGAAAAATTAGATATACCTGGCATTGAAAAAATGAAGGAAAAACTCACCGGTCAGTGTCTTTTTATGTTTACAAACATGTCTCCGTTCAAGCTAAATGTTTTACTTGGTAAAAACAAGGTACTGCTAAAAGCAAGAGGAGGAGATATTGCAAGTATAGATGTAGTAGTGCCGCCTAAAAATACAGGAATAGCTCCTGGTCCGATGCTTACTGAATTCAAGGAAAATAAGATACCTACTAAAATTGACCAAGGGACAATTTGGATTCTTAAAGAAACAACTCCTGTAAAAAAGGGTGAGCCAATATCAACTAAATTAGCGGCACTATTGGGAAAATTAGACATTAAACCTATTGAAGCTCAAATTGTTTTAAACTCAGCATTATCTGAAGGGATTCTATTTACTGAAGAGGAACTTGTTGTAGATGTTGATAAATTCAAGGAACAACTAATGCAAGCTGCTCAAGAAGCAAAGTCATTATCAATTGAAATTGCATATATCACTCCTGACAACGCCCAACAATTAATTTCAAAAGCAGCGCAATCTGCACGCTCTCTTTCAATCGAGTCTGGATTTCTTACTGATGAGACAAATGAGCAGATACTTCAAAAGGCTCATGCACAAGCGCAAAATATCGCTGCTAAATTACCTGCTGAACCAAAGGCTGATGCTCCTGCTGACAAACCAAAGGCTGATGCTCCTGCTGACAAACCAGATGCGGAATAGAATTATAGTTTTTTAAAAAATTTAAACTTCGACACTTGGACTTTCTGATTTTAGCTTTTCCCAGTCATCTAGAAATGCTTTCAAACCTTTGTCAGTCAATGTATGATTAAGCATCTTGCCAAGAACTACTGCTGGGACTGTTACAACATCAGCACCAATTTTTCCAGCATCAACTACGTGCTGTGGGTGTCTAATGCTTGCAACTAGAATTTGTGTTTTAAAATCATAGTTTCCAAAAATCTGTTTAATTTCTTTAATCAGATCCATGCCAGTGTGACCAATATCATCTAGCCGTCCAATAAACGGACTGACATATTTGGCGCCAGCTTTTGCAGCCAAAAGAGCTTGGTTTGGAGAAAATACAAGAGTGATATTAACTGGAATTCCTTCTGCAGTTAAACTCTTACACGCTTTGAGTCCTTCGCCAGTCATTGGACATTTAACTATAACATTGTCGCCATACTTGCGAAGTTGTCTCCCTTCTTCCATCATTCCGTCATAATCAGTACTGACAACTTCAAGACTTACATCTCCCTTGATTATTCTTGAAATTTCTTCCATTGTTTTTTGTGGGTCACCGCCTTCTTTTGCTAGTAATGAAGGATTTGTTGTAATCCCATCTACAAGTCCCATGTCATTGTACATTCGTATAGTATCAAGATTAGCTGTGTCTAGAAAAATTTTCATTGTTTTTGACCTCTTACTTCCTTTACTGTTTTTGCTATATTAATAGATGTTATCCCATGTTTTTCAAATAATTGTGGAATTTCATTGTCACGCGCTGATTCTCCAAACTTGTCCTGTACGCCAATTCTTCTTATTGGGACAGGATAAGATTCTGAAACAACTTCCGACACTCTAGAACCAAATCCAGCCATAACATTATGTTCTTCACAAGTTACAATTGATCCTGTTTCCCTAGCAGCTTTTTCTAAAAGTTCCTTGTCAATTGGCTTAACAGAAAAGCAATCAATAACCCTGCAAGATATTCCCTCTTGTTGAAGCAGTTCAGCTGCATCCAATGCAATCTTAACAGTAATTCCACATGCGGCTATGGTGCAATCAGAACCATCTCGCAATGTTATTCCTTTTCCAATCTGAAATTCTTGCGAGTCACTGTGAATAATAGGAGTTTTTGATCTGGCCATTCTCATATAGAATGGTCCATATTGTTGAGCAATTGTCCAAGTAAGTTTTGAAACAGTGACTGAATCAGCTGGTACAAGAACTTTCATGTTGGGAATTGCTCGCATGATTGCAATATCCTCAATTTGTTGGTGGGAACCACCATCAGCTCCAACACTGAGACCGGCATGAGATACAACTAGTTTAACATTTAGGCCATTTTTATCTCCCGGAGATGGATATGCAATTGCATTTCTAATTTGATCAACGCATCGTCCTGGCAGAAAGATTGCATACGTACTTGCAAAGGCTGTCTTTCCAGAATATGCAAGTCCTGCAGCCACTGAAACTAGATTGGCTTCTGCAATTCCTACGTTGAAAAATCTTTTAGGAAATTTTTTCCCAAAGTTGGCAGTCTTTAACGAGTCAGTGGTATCAGCCCCTAAAACAACAATATTTGGATCTTCCTCGCCAACCGCAACAAGCGCTTTGCTATATTCAGTTCTCATATCGCCTAGCTGTTCTGTACTCATTGAAACCCAAGCTCCTTTGCAATCTGAACTAGCTTGTCCTTTTTTTCTCCAACAACATGGAGATCAATCCAACTGTTAACGAGTTCTGTTCCACCAAGATCGTGCGCCTTTTTAATCAGCAATCTTCTTCTGGACTCGAGAACCTGGTTTCTAAACTCTTTAATGATCATTCTGACATCATTTTGCCCAATGATTGCACTTCCTCCCACAAATGCTCTTGCGCCATCCTCAAAACATGCTCCTATATTTTCCAAATTAACTCCCCCATCCGACTCGACGTATCCCTCAAATTTATGCTCTCTAAGATCTTTAGTAACTCGCCTAGTTTTTTCATGGGTTGACTCTATGAATTTCTGACCAGATTTGCCTGGAACCACAGACATGATAATTACTTGGTCTAGTAATTCTACAAATTTGTAACACCATTGTGGCAGTTCTGTATCTGGATTGATCGCAAGCCCAATTCCAACTTCGTTTGAATGTAACACATCACATATTTCACCAAAGCTAGATTCATCACACACCTCGGCATGAACAGTGATAATATCACTCCCGGCATCTACGTAATCATGTACATGTTTTACCGGCTCATCAATCATAAGATGGGCATCGAAAGGAATCAGCGTTAACGGGCGTAACTCTTTGATCTTTGTATGATCAAATGTTTTGTTAGGAACAAACTGACCATCCATAACATCCAGATGGATATAATCAGCTCTCCCATCAACGCATCGTTTAACTTCCTTTTCAAGATTTGACATATCACCGGCAATAATTGAAGGTGCAATCATAAACTGTGCCTCAAGCTCATCTTCAATAATTGGAACCATCTCCGGTTTGGGAGCTTTGCCATGCCATTGTGGATTATCTTCCATATGTTCTACTCCTTTGCCCTTGATAGTTCTAGCAATGATAATTGATGGAAGTCCTTTGGTTTGGTTGGCTCTTCTTATGGCATCTGAAATTTGCTCAATTCTATGTCCATCAATTTCGATAACATTCCAACCAAAAGAGCGCCACTTGTCACCAGTCTTCCATCTGCTTGCGTCTTTCCACATCTCTGACAAGTCATCACCAAGCAACTCCTCATCAAGTGGCATGATTTTTTCTGTATAGGAATCTTGTTGTATGAAGTTTCTGTCAAGGAATACAGTCATGTTATCAATCTTGTACTTGGCAGCTGTCATTGCTGCCTCCCAAACTTGACCCTCATCAGACTCCCCATCACCAATAATTGTGTAAATTCTATGATCCTTACCATCAATTCTTGCAGCTAAAGCATTCCCAATAGAATATGACAGTCCGATTCCCAAAGAGCCTCCACAAAACTCAACGCCAGGACACTTTAGGTCTGGGTGACCCTGAAGTTTGCTTCCAAACTTTCTCAATGTTTTAACATACTCAGGATCAAAGTAACCAGCTACCGCCAAATTTGAAAAAAGACCAGGTGATGCATGACCCTTTGAAAGTATAAGCTTATCACGATCTTCCCAACCCGGATTTTCTGGATCATACCTCAAGTATTTGTAAAATAAACAGCCCATAATTTCAGCCATAGAAAAAGATCCTCCGGGATGACCAGATCCGGCAGCTGCTGTAGCTTGAATCACAAGCTTTCTAGCCTTGAGAATCTTCCTTTTAATCTGATAGTAATTTAATCCCATTACCAGATAAAATTAACAAAACACAGGTATAATTGCATTGTATTTTGATAGACCGAGTTAAAATTATTATAATCACAAAAATTTAATCTGAATAGGTGCTATCTATGGATCTTAAGGAAGTAACACCACTTGTAATTTATGATAATGAGTGTTATCTCTGCGTACAGTTTGCTAAATTTGTAAACTTTTTGGCAAAAGGAAGACTGCATTTTGTGGGTCACTATACAGATTTTGGCAAGCAAATCAGAGAGAGTGTTCTTGATTCAAATGCATTAGAGATGTTTTGGTTTATTGACAGCAATACTGCATATGGTGGTCGGGCTGCTCTAGGTCCATTATTTTCTACAATCTTAAATGTTAGTGGAAAAAACATTCAAAAAAAGATAGTTCAAGATTCTTGTGAACTTAGCTGTAAAAGTCCAAAGGCAGTATTTTTCCGTTCAGCAAGCCTACTAACACACAGTAAAAGAATAAACCTTAGAAATCTATAATACTGTAATTTTAGTCTGTTTCATATGGACTTTACACAAAAAAAATGTGTTTCGTGTGAGACAGGTGGAGACCCACTTCCTGATAGTGAGGTACAGAATAATCTTGCAAGCATTCCAAACTGGGAACTTGATGGAAAGATGATTCATAGGGAATTTGAATTTCAAGATTTTAAGGATGCAATGGTTTTTGTAAACAAAGTTGCAGATCTAGCTGAGAGTGAGGGTCACCATCCTGACATTACGATACATTGGAATAAAGTAAGATTGGATCTATGGACACATTCTATGAATGGACTCAGTGAAAATGACTTTATAGTTGCGTCTAAGATAGACAAGATTTAGAGAAACTAATATCCCCTAGAATTTCTATCTGGCTTGTCGATATTTGGGTTTCTAAATCCATGCTTTTCCATCATATGATTTAGAAATCGTATGTCGTCTGAAAGGTGCTCACCACATACTGAACAGGTTGGCATAATAATTCTATTCTATACATGTATTTTTGAGTTTTTTGCAAAGAACATTCCCACACCAATTGAAAAGAAGATTAGTAGTGGAATAAACCTATAGGGTAAAATTTCATAATGATAAGTGAACGTTACCAATATTGGACTTGCTATTATGGTTCCAAAAATTAGAATTAGAATGGAATCAGCATGTTTTAATTTATTTTTTGAAAGAAACATCAAACCAACCGTCACAGGCAACAGTAACATTATAAAAAAAAGATCAAATCTTAATTGAGCGATAATTACCTGAAATCCTAAAATAAATTTGCTATAATTGACATCTATTACATCCGGATATACCGTATCACCTAAGAAAATTAGAGCAATGGCAGCTGATACTAGTATAACATATGAAATTAATATCCCAATTTTTGTTCTTCTAGATATTTGTGATCTATACGTAGTAAACAGAGTCATCAGGAAAAATGGCGCTACATATGCTTTAGTGTAAAATGCAAGTATGTAAAAAACAGGGGACAAAAACCATTTTTTTTCTATCACATATAATGAAATCAGGAAGAACAAAACCCAGAAATTTTCATAGACCGCAACAGTATCAAATTTCAGGAATGTGTAACTTTGCAACAATACAATTACGGCAATAATTCCTGCAAACCGCTTTTGGCAAAATTGGACAGTGACTAAATAAGTAAAAACTACTACCAAAATGCTAGCTATAAACGGTAGAAGTTTGATGTTTTGGAATATATCAAGCGATACATCAAGCAAAAACATCCTAACATATCTGTCGTTTTGTTCTTGGACGTAAATATCATCAGTTTGACCAAACGGCCAGATTTCTAATGCCGGTAATAGTACTGCATCATAATCAGCCCAGTCTGCACCCTCATCAAGAGAAAGTTCTGGTGCTGATAACCCAATATACACTCCCAGAATAACAGCTAAAGCTATAATGGTTACTCTTTTTGATATTTCAAATGTACGAATTTTGTCAACTACATCATGTACCAGCGAAGGAATTTTTTTCTTATAATACGCAATACCAAAGCCAAGAATTACAACATTACTTACAATAAGAAAAGTTGACTGGTAGCCAAGCTCAAATGGGTTTAGATTTTCTGTAAACATGCCAAAAGATGACGAATATAACGCAGGAAAAATTACTGGAGTAAGAGTAAGTAATACAACTACAAGAGTACAGAAAAAAACCGCATAAGAAGCTTTTTGGGAATTTTCCAAATCACTCATTCGTGTAATTATTTATCCGAGCTTAGTTAAGTTTTCTAAATATAGTCCATTGAGTATCAACCACATCATCCTCTTCTAGATATACAAGTGGAACGAAAGCTTGAAAAATAAATGCTTCAACTGTTACTGTTTCCTCTGGCATCTGAAAATAATTAGTAAATTCATTTATCTACGTGTAAATTTGATATTTTCTGTGAAGAAATTTACGATAGGATTGTTAGGCGTTATCTTTATAACATTAATCGCTAGTTCTATTCAATCTGTTACTGCTGATGATAGTGCACTGCTTGGAGTAGATATTATTCCAACAAAAGATTCAGAATTCCAAGTACATCTACAAGTGGTAGTTCGAGACTCGCACGGACAATTAGTTAGTGTGACAGAATCTACAAATGGTTGGACTACGGTTGCACTGCCAGGGAAAATGATTACTGGTATAGTAATTGTAGATAATAAGCAAGTGATGACCAACCTAACGGATAATGTATTCAATAAAGAAGTTGAAAAAGAAATCATTACCGTTGATGACATAAAATATGAAAAAGTCCAGTGGGTAGATACGAAAAGTAGTTGTGAAGATGAATCTTGTAAAGATATACATCAAAACGTTGGAAAATGGAATACCAATTTTTTCGGAGATTTTAATGAATTTGGGTTTCTAAATATACCTCTTTTCCAAGCCCTTACATCAACTGTAATTATGGAGGAGGATGATAATGTCACAAACCAATGGACTGTTTTGAGGGCGATGGATGAATGAAAAAATTTACAATAGCGTTGTTAGGCGTTATCTTTGTAACACTAATAGCTGGTTCTATCCAATCAATATCTGCAGATCATTTGGAACCTGGCCAAGGAATTTTTAAGGAAGAGAGCGATGTTGAACTTGTTACAACTCATGGTTCAAATTATCAAATATATCTACAAACGGTTTTTAGAAATGGAGATGATCAACTGATCAATGTTACAGAAACTACAGAAATTGGTATGTATATACCTCATAAAATAACTGATCATGTATTCGATACGTTAATGGGCAAAAAGGAAATTATCACTATTGATAACATAAAGTATGAAAAAGTTCAGTACATATTTAGTCCAACTTTAGAACAAAGATGGACGGGATTCTACCCAATTTTTTCTGAAATACCTCTGGAATTCAAATATGAAGAAGGTGCTGTTGCAAAAATGAATAAAAAAATTAAGAATTATTCAATATGGAAAATACATTATTGTGCGGCTTTCGAGGGACATGGGTATACGTGCATACCTGTTTTTCAGGCCCTCGTTCCAACTATGACATTAGAACCGGATGATGTTGTCACTCAACAATGGACAATTTTAAGAGAGATGAACTAAAATTTTTGTAAAATAAAATGCCAGCACTACCACTTCCCAAGAGCTCTCGCACCTAAGTAACACGATAGCGACATTGGGTTTGACTTCCAGGTTCGGAATGGGTCTAGGTCGCACCCCAACGCTATGACCGGCTTATTTCGTTAAGAAATAATCGTCTCTATTAAGGTAACTATGCCTGATTAAAATAAACTTGATTGTTCTTTCTATCTTCTAATGAGATATAAATTAAAGATACACTGGATGTCCTTATGACTCAACGTGTTGCAGTATTAGATAAGGAATTATGTCAACCAAAAAAATGTGGTTTAGAATGCATCAAGTATTGCCCAGTAAACAAATCAGGTGCAGATTGTATTGTACTGAATGAAGAAACAAACAAAGCACTAATTGATGAAGACATTTGCAATGGATGTGGTATTTGTGTTAAAGTTTGTCCTTTTGAAGCAATAACTATTGTAAATTTGGCTACAGAATTAGCTACTGATAAAATTCATCAGTACGGGCAGAACTCATTTCGTTTGTACAAGTTGCCTACCCCAAAGAAGGGACAAGTTATTGGATTGTTGGGAAGAAACGGCATGGGAAAAAGTACTGTTATCAATATTTTATCAGGAAATTTGAAACCAAATCTAGGAAAATTTGATGAGCCGCCAGAATGGGATGAAATTTTAAAATTTTACAGTGGGACAGAATTAAAATCGCACTTTGAAAAGATCAAAGACGGTCAAATCAGCGCTTCGATAAAACCACAACAAGTTTACAACATAGCCCAAGTTTTTGACGGTACGGGCAAAGAACTGCTTGAAAAATATGATGAGAGAGGAATCGCGAATCAATTAATCAAAGCGCTAGACTTGAAAAATTCAGTAGGTCAAAATGTAAAAGAACTTAGTGGGGGCGAATTACAGAGATTGGCAGTAGCTGTTACGTCAGTAAAGGATGCAGATTTCTACTTTTTTGATGAACCATCATCGTATAATGATATATACCAACGTATGGGTGTTGCAAGAGTTATTCAAAACCTAGCAAAGACCGGAAAGAGCGTAATGGTGGTTGAACATGATTTAACGTTGTTAGATTATGTAAGTGATTTAATTGAGGTCCTCTATGGAGTTTCTTCTGCATATGGGATTGTATCTGGCGTATTGTCTACTAAGGTAGGAATCAACGTATTTCTTGATGGGTATCTTCCAAGTGAGAACATTCGATTTCGTGATAAAAAGTTCTCATTTGACGTTTCAACAACCACTGGGCAGTTTTTAGAAGCAGAGACGGTAATAAAATATCCAATTCTTGAAAAAAAATATTCTACTTTTTCAGTAACTGTAGAAGCAGGACAAGTACACAAGGGAGAAGTATTAGGAATTTTAGGTGCAAACTCACTTGGCAAAACCACTATGATGAAAATGATTGCAAATGTAGAAAAACCCGATTTTGGTAGCGTAGATACAAAAATCAAAATTGCTTACAAGCCACAATATCTTTCAAATGATATTGATATCGATGTTATATCAGTACTAAACAAGGCAAATGAAGGGTTGGTTGAAGGAAGTCAAGAAGAAGAACAGATAGTTGAGCCACTGAAAATTAAAAAACTCTATAACAAGTCAATAAAAAATTTGTCTGGGGGAGAGCTTCAAAAGGTCTCAATTGTCACATGCCTTCTACAAAAAGCTGATCTGTATGCACTCGATGAACCATCTGCCTTTTTAGATGTTGAAGACAGAATAGCTGTTGCTAAATTTATTCAGCGGTTTACTAGGTCTTATGAAAAATCAGCTATGATTATTGATCATGATGTACAATTATTAGATCTGGTTTCTGACTCGATGGTTATTTTTGAAGGAACGCCTGGTATTAACGGTCATGCATCATCTCCCTTACCAAAAGTGGAATCTATGAATAAATTCCTAAAATCTTTGGATATCACTTTTAGAAGAGATGAAAAGAGTCAAAGACCACGAGTAAACAAGGAAAACAGTAGGTTGGATAAGATACAAAAAGCAGAATCAAATTTTTACTATTAATGTCGCGAATGTTAAAAAAAACATTGGGTTCGTTGCTTACTGCAAAAGAATCTGATGAACTGATTTCAGCCTTTGACCAAGTTGGCAATATCATAATAGTAAGAATACCTGATTTATTATTACCAAAGAAAAAACTGATTGGTGAAACACTTTTAGAACAAGTAAAGAGTGCAAAGTCTGTTTTTTATCAATCGTCTTCCGTTGAGGGAGAATTTCGAACTAGAAATTTAGAAGTTCTAGCTGGAGATGATAAAACAGAAACCGAATACAAAGAATTTGGATGTAGATTTATAGTAGATGTTCGAAAGACGTTCTTTTCTCCAAGATTATCATCAGAGCGAATACGAATTGCAGAGTTAGTAAAGGATGGAGAAGTGATAGTGAATATGTTTGGAGGAATTGGAATGTTCTCAATTATTGCTGCAAAAAAGAAAAAATGTACCATATATAACATTGATATCAATCCAGATGCTGCAAAATTTTGCCAGAAAAATATTGCAATAAACAAACTCGCAGGAAACATAATATCAATTCATGGTGATGCTGTGGATGTAATAAGGAATCAACTAGAAAACAAATCGGATAGAACACTCATGCTGCTCCCTGAAAAATCAGATGAATTTCTAAACTCGGCCATTTTAGCTGCCAAAAATAATGGTGTTATTCACTACTATTCGCATATTCATGCGGACAAAAAATCAGATGCAGCAAAATTATCAGAACAACATTATTTGGAAGTTACTCCTGTAAAATCTACAATACTTGGTTCCAAAATAGTTAGGCCAGTTGGTCCTAGATTCTACCAAACTGTAATTGATATAAAAATAGAAAAATGAGGTTAGTTATCATCATCTTGTATTATTGATGATGGAGAAGATTTTGTTGTAGCCATCATGTATCCTATCCAAGAAATTACTCCCAGAATTCCTCCAACAATCATTAAAATGGATAATTGTAAAACAATTGGGCTCCATTCTGACAACATAAGAAGGTATGAGTATACAAAAAATGCAGATATGGCTAGGACAAATATCATAATACCTTGAGCTTTGCGTCTTGACAATGTGTAAAAATTAGTCTCTAGTTATTTATTTGAATCTAGCTAGTAAAATCAATAGCCATAACATATGCATCTTCGCCATCACGATAATATGTTTTTAATCTCTGTATTATAGAAAATCCCAATTTCTCATATAATTTCACAGCATCATTATTACTACATCTAACTTCCAAGTATAGTTCGGAACCTTGTATGGTTTTCACGCCCTTAACAGCCTCGTCTACTAATATACTACCAAACCCTTTACGCCTATGTTCATCTATCACTGCAATAGATACAACATGACCTTTTTTCACGAAACCTAATTTTTTAAAATTTGAAAAGCCGTGTTCTATCTTGCACATTATGTATCCTACTATTTTACCAGAGATTTCAGCAACAATAAATGCCTCTGGCAATTCTTCAAGTAAACTTTCATAAAAATAATCAGAATAGTGCTCAGGAAGTGTTCTAAGATTAATTTCCATTACAGGTATGATATCACTAAGTTCACATCTCCTAAGAATACAATCTCCCATCTGTTTCAGTATTACTTGCATATTTGTAATGAAAACTTGCAAATATTTAATTTTAGAGTAGAAAAGCAATTAATTGAATGTGTTTGGTGATAAATCATGACTGATCTAACACAGGATGAAGTAATCTCAAAAGTCTCTTCAATTTTTGATGTCAAAGACATAGTAATCAATACCGACGACATACAGTTTAAAATAGAAGACAAAGATTTCAAAAGCAAATTTGTTAACCTAGCCCGACAACTAGAAGTTAGAAATTTTGTACCGCATCTTGAAAAATCTTTTGATGGAATAGATATTTTTGTAACTAGATTACCTGAAACTAAAAGAAAATGGTTATCTAAATCATGGGTGCCCAGAATTCTTTTTGCTGTAACTGTTACCATGGTATTAATTGACGGTTATTTTAGAACCGATTTTGTAAATTCTCTTGCCTTTATAGGAGATCCTTTTGAGATGTCAATTTTGTATGCATTTTCACTTATTGGCATTTTGGGTGTTCATGAATCAGGTCATCTCCTTGCAGCCAGAAAACATAAAATCAAAACAACATGGCCATATTTTATTCCTGGAGTACCAGTGTTTAGCATTCCTACCTTTGGGGCACTAATTCAGTCAAAAGGCCTTACAATTAATCGGGATATCTTGTTTGATGTGGCAATTGCTGGACCCATTGCGGGTTTAGTTATAGCAATTATAGTTTGCATTTTCGGCGCATATACATCACCAGAAATTAGCAATGAGTTAGCTGATGAATTGTTTAGGGATTCACAGCTCACGAAAATGAATATGCCAATACTAATGTCAATTTCCCTTGATATTTTTGACAAGGGTGGAAAAGATACAGAAGTGATCATGTCTCCTATATTATTTGCTGCTTGGTTAGGTTTTCTTATTACCTTTTTGAATTTACTGCCAGCATGGCAGCTAGATGGAGGGCATATGGCAAGATCTCTTTTTGGAAAAAAATGGCATCAGATTGCTACTTATGCCAGCATGGGAGTTCTTGCTGTTTTAGGCTACTGGTTTATGGCATTGTTTATACTACTACTGAGTGCAAGAAGTAGAGATGCAAGACCGCTTGATGATATTTCTCCTCTAACTAAAAACAGGAAAAAAATGTTTATCGTTGTTGCAATTCTTGGAGTTTTGTGTGCACCGTTACCATCAGGAATTTTGCCTTAAAAGAGTACGAGCCCCATCAGAGATGACTTCTACTTTTTGTTTCTGACCCTGGTTTTTTAATACATAATCCATTACTTGTTTAATTCCATTAAATGGTTTCATGCTTAGTTTTTTTGTATAATGTGTTGGTAGTATAGATAGTAAGCCAAGCTGAAATTTCTTTTGTGTTTCAGCAATGTATAGAAGATTTTCCATACCGTCTATATATTGAGAAGGTTTTTTCAAACGATCCATATTCATTCTGCCGTCTATGAAACTTTGAATTCCATCTGAACCAATACCAAGTTTGCATTCGGCTATCAATATGGCAAAGCCGTCATTCTTTATTGCGTCTGAGCAGTTCCACAATGACGACAAAGACTTACTCAGTGTGTTATTACTGGACTCTTTTCCAGTGCTTATTATCATAGTTTTATGTTTTCCAATATCTTTTGTTGCATTAGTTCCAAATGATTTTGATATGGAAGCTGTAGATGATGGGTGTCCTACTGCTAAATCATACATGCCATTTGAATTTGCAATGATCTCAATTGCCAATATATCAAATTTTTCAGAAAATTTTCTCGCAATTTGAAAATTTTCTACATCTTGACCTGGTGAGGGCAAATCGCCTTTTCTTTTTTCATATGCTGAAAGCATTAATTCAGCACCAAATTTTTTTAATAATCTTGTGGATATGGTTTCATAACCAAACAATCCATCAAATTCCATTTCACCAATAAAAACTAATTTTGAGTTGGAATCTTCTACGTTAGAAAATTCAGATATAGAACTTTGTTCCGGAAGATAGTCTTTTATGTAATTCATTATTTTCCTGTCAGCCAAGATTTGTGGTTTAGGAATTGATTTTTGCTCATATCTTTCAAATAGAATTGATAATGTTTTTCTTACTGATTCTGATGTGTTGAGAACTACAAATTCTGTTGGTTTTGAAATATCTAATGATTCTAATTTTGACTTGATTTCAGAATCTGAGAGAGTTTTTCCCTCTGCGTCTATTTTTTCCTCAAGATTTTCTGCTTTTATATCTAAGACAACATCAGTTGAGCCATAATTTAACCATATTTCGGGCATAATTTAGTGAAAACACAAACCAAAATAAAACCAGTTTAGTTAAATTTGGTATGGAATTTGTAAAAGAGTTTACAACATTTTTGTACAAAAATGACATAATTAAATTTGGGAATTTTACGCTTACTAGCGGAAAAAATAGTTCATACTATATTGATCTTAGGTTAGTCCCTAGTTATCCTCATCAATTTAGAAAAATGATAAAAAATCTTCAAAATCTGATCATTGAAAAAACAGGTTTGGATAATTTTGACAGCTTGGCTTCTGTTCCAACAGGAGGTCTTGTAGTCACGTCTGCACTTGCAATTGAAACTGTTAAACCATTAATTTATGTTCGAAACAAACCCAAAGAACACGGCACCACAAAATCCATTGAGGGTAAAATATCTTCAGGAATGAAAGTAGTGATGATAGATGATGTCGTGACTACCGGTACTTCTGTCTTAAATGGAATAAAGCAACTCAAAGAGGCTGGATTATCGATTTCAGATCTGTATGTTATCATAAACAGATTGGAAGGTGCGGACAAAGTGTTGGGTGATATAGGAGTACAAATCCATCAACTAACTGACATACTAGAAATTACAAATGTTCTTTTTCAAGAAAAATTAGTTAGTGAAGAAATTTTTGAAAAAATAAAAAATCAGGTTAACCAGAATTAAGTATACAACATAAGATTTTTTTCTTCAAGAAGCGCATGTATGTTATGTACAGATTTATAAACATCACTTTCCTTTTTTGCTCCCGTACAAACCAGTTTGCCGGAAGCAAACAATAGTAGTACAGTTTTTGGATCTACCATTCTATGTATGAGCCCTGGGAACTGTTCAGGTTCATACATACTGCGTGGTAACCTTCTTGCTGCATCCTCTAGGTGAATTTTTCCACCCAAACTACCAGAGGCAACTATGTTTTGGACCGTAATTACTGCATCTTTTTTTATTTTGATCTTACCCTTACGTAGTTGTTTTACAACTGTACGAACAGCCTTTATCGCCATAGCTTCAGACTTGCCACCAGTACAAACCATTTTTCCTGAACGAAAAATCAAAGTGGCAGTTTTTGGTGATTTTAATCTAAACACTAAACCTGGAAATTGGTCAGGATGCCATTCTGTCTCTGGAAATTTTTTAGTAACATCTTTAAGATCAATTGCTTGATCAACTGATGCAGAAGCCACAACATTTTCAATGCTTACTATTGGTTTTGTCTGAGTCATGACTCGTCTATATATATAGGTCTTATATACTACGCTAAAATTTTAACCGATACAAGTGATACGAATTTGAAATTTGGCAGCTCAGACAAATGCCTTTACATCATTTTTCAGATATAACTCTGATTCTTCATTGCAGCCAATAAAATTAACATTATGTCTGATTTAAAACTAATTGAAAGTTAAAGAAAAATTTTTGGAATAAAATAATGGGCCTGATGGGCTTCGATCCCGTGGCTCCCCGATTATGAGTCGGATACTCTACCAAGCTGAGTTACAGGCCCTACCCAAAATCAATTTTTCTTAGTAAAAAATGTTAGACTTTAACAATATTCTTCGAAACAGCTGTCCAATAGCAAGTTTTGAGAAGATATGGATTTTTTGGCAGCGTGGATTATGTCGTTATCATAACCAGATGATTGTTCAATGATTTTCTGCCATGATGCGGCATGTCTAATATCAGCTTCTGTATGTTGCTTGAAATATTCAGTTGCGTTTTCACTTGTTAGACCATAAAATTCCGCCAGACCGTCTAATTTGATTTGACTGATTTTTGGTATTTCTTTTTCAAATGCATACATTGCAGCGGAACCGCTTTCAAACGATGTTATAGTAGAAAACAAATCAGATATAGCTTGATTTGTTTTCTTTAATCCCTCATAATTGATTAACTCATCATGAGAAATTCCCATTGCGCTAGCAAATCTTTCCCATAATTCTATATGTGATGTTTCTTCCTGCTGATTAGAATAAAGTTCTCCTTTCATCATTTCTGGAGTTTCTTTAATTAAAGGCTCCATAAATTTTGGAACTGCCTTTACCAATTGATAGTATTCCTTAGAATATCCCGCCAAAGCCTCAGGTGTTAACTTTCCATCGGACCAAGTTTGATAAAATGGATGCTTGAGCAAACTTTTTTCTTCGATCATCTGATCTATTTTTTGAATCAAATAATTCATAATTTTAATCCAATTTTTGTGATAAAAAAATCTTTGTAGCTACCAAAGAATTTTATGGATTGATGTGACGATCGGTTTTATGCTCCTGTAGTGTAGTCCGGTCAAGCATTTAGGCCTTTCACGCCTGAGACTCGGGTTCGAATCCCGACGGGAGCACTTAAGTTTAATATATTTCTCATGAACATTTGAAATTGAAAGCTTTGGAAAGAAAGAATATAGAGATCAATCCATTGCTTGAAAAATACAGTGCATATATTAAAAAAATCAATAATGTACTAGATTCAGAATTAGAATTATATACGGAATCTGAATTCAAAGAGCCTCTAAAATATGCATTAGGTGGAGGCAAACGGATTAGACCAATTATCCTTCTCTTGGCATCAGAATGTGTGGGCGAGATTGATGATAACACTTTTGCTGCTGCTTGTGCAATTGAATTTCTGCATACAGAATCAGTTATTCATGATGACATAATAGATAATGAAACTTTACGTAGACAAAAAGATCCATTTCATATAAAATATGGGTATAACACTAGCGTTCTAACGGGTGATTTTGTTTTGGGATTAATTCTGAACATAGCATCAAGAATCAATAATCCAAGAGTAACAAAAAATCTTGCTACTACTGCTATGATGATGAGTGAGGGAGAAGTAATTGAAAGTAGGCTTGAGGCAAGCGAGGATGTCACTTTTGATGACTATCTTAAAGTAATTGAATACAAAACTGCAACAGCTTTTGAAACTGCATCAAGATTGGGTGCGATAATTTCAGGAGGGACTGAGGAGGAGATTGAGTCTTTAGCTGATTATGGCAAAAATATTGGAATTGCCTATCAGATTAGAGATGATTTACTTGACTGGCAAAATGAAGATAAGTTGTTTAATCTTCTAATTAAGAAGAGCTTGGATCCTAGAGATGTTTTTAATGATATGGAGGAGCTGCTTAAAAAATACACGGATAGAGCGGTCTTTAGTATTAGAAAAATAAAAGATTCTCAGGCAAAAAACAATCTAGAAAACTTGGTTAGATTTACTAGAACTACGGTGTAAATGCTACATTAATTGCCGGAGTAGCAAATTCTGTAAATTGTATGATGGGTTCTGGATACACACCTATAGTTACCATAAATATTATTGAAAATATCATTACAGCTATAATCGCTCGTGGCTCTTTGATTCTCTTTTCTGTTTCGCCTTCAAAGTACATCTTTCGTATTATCCAGCCATAATAAGCTAAAGACAGTGCACTGTTTAGAACACCAGCTACTGCAAGCCATGGACCCCACCACACTACAGTACCAGCATCAATTGCAGAAGCAAATAACATCAATTTACTCCAAAATCCATTGAGTGGTGGAACTCCTGCTAGGGCAAGCAGAGATATTACTAATCCTAAAGCTGTTATGGGCATACGTCTTCCAAGACCTTTTATTTTTTCAATATGTGTAACCGCTAATGCTGTTACAATCCCAGCAACTGCAATGAATGCTGCTCCTTTCATTACAGCATGGTTTAGTATGTGAAATAGAGATCCTTGGATACCAATGGTAGAAAATGGTGCAATGGATAAACCAATCAAGATGTATCCTGCATGTCCAATACTGGAATAAGCTAGCATTCGAGCCAAGTTTTTTTGCATTATGGCTGCAATGTTACCCACTGTCATTGTCATTACAGCAATGATACCCAAAGCAAGTGTCCAGTCAAGACTTAATGCAACTGCACCCATTACTATAACTCTCAAGGCAGCAGCAAAGCCTGCCTTTTTAGTACCAGCAGCAAGTAGAGCTGCAATTGTAGGTGGTGCTCCCTCGTACGCATCTGGCAGCCACATATGGAATGGAACTAAGCCCATCTTGAAGCCGAACCCAGCGATAAACATACCAACAGCTAAAAGTCCAATTGGAATCAAATTCGCGTCAAGAACCATAAAGCCTTGAATTACTTCGCCTATGTTTGTCGAACCAGTAATGCCGTAAGCAAGAGATATGCCATAAATTATGATTGCAGATGCAAGTGCGCCAAACAAAAAATACTTTATGGCAGCTTCGTTAGAGATTGGATCCTTTTTCAAAAATCCTACTAGTATGTATGTTGGAATGCTCATGAGTTCCCAAGCAACAAAAAGCATTACCAGATCTGTAGCATATGCTACAAGAACCATCCCTATAGTAGAAAGTAGAATCAGTGAAAAATAGACAGATGGATTAGCCTTGTTTTTCATGTAACTGAATGAGCCAACAGTTGTGAATATTGCCACAATTAGCATGGCAATTGCAAACAACGAACCAAATGCATCGTCAGCTAGTACGTCTTGTGAAAAAATTGCAGCAGGTGCCACATGATCAAGCGCAAGCTGATAAAGAACATATCCAATTGAAGCAAATAGAGCGATGAGAGTTACTATGCCATAAGATGCTACCGTGCCTCTTTCTTTCATCGCAATACTGATCACTGGTAGGGCAACGCCCACACCGCCTAGAATTGCAAGAATGATTATCGGAGTTGATGTTAGTTCAATCATTTCATATCACCTATATCAACAATATCAGAACTACAAACAGAAGTCCTGCTCCAAATACGAAAAGATAGGATTGTGCTACACCAGTCTGAGTTCCTTGAACAACTTTAGCTCCAAACCTGACTGAACGTTCTAATCCAGTGTTCATGCCAGTGTCAATTGCAGTTTTCTCAAAGTATCTCCATATAGCTCTGGCAGCCCATAAAGGTGCAATAACGAAGCCCCAGTAGATCATTGCGTTAAGGTACCATCGATTTAGAATTACTTTGTGTAAAGCATAAAAGAAAATATTTGAATTGATAAACTTGACAGGATCTACCCAGCGACCAATATAGAATATGTATCCAAGACCAAAGCCAACTGCAAAAGCCACCAGTGATGCGCCGACAGCAATTGGGTTAAGTCCGGACAAGAAGCCTAACGATCCAGAAATTTCCACATCAATATGTGGTGTTTGGATGCCAAATGACTCATCAAGATATTCAGTGAATAGTTCATGAATTCCGCCTTCAGCCGAAAATCCAATTACTCCTATTCCAATAGTTAACACTGCAAGAATTCCGTATGGAATCCACATAGACCTCGGTGCATCATGTATGTGGTGACCTTCACTTTCCATCTTTTCAATATGCTTACTTTCTTTGCCAAAGAAGACCAACCCCATCATTCTTGTGGTATAAAATGCTGTGATGGCAGCGGTCAAAACGGCTATGATGAAAATTGGTAACGCCCACTCATTTCCTGATTCGTAGACAGCAGCAAAAATTGCGTCCTTACTCCAGAATCCTGTGGTGATAAATGGAGCTCCCATCAGTCCAAGACCTGCAGCCCACATGAACGCATATGTCTTCCGCATTTTTTTTCGCAAACCACCCATATCTGTCATAAACCGTGAACCAACAACGTGCAGCAAGGAGCCAGCAGCCATGAATAGCGAAGCCTTGAACATTGCATGGGAGATCATATGGTAGAATCCAGCGGTATACCCATCAACAAATTGTTCTGAAAGTCCTGCAATTCCAAGTGCCATCATCATATAACCAATTTGTGAGCCGGTAGAATATGCGAGAACTTTCTTAATCTCTGGGTTTACCATAGCTTGAGTTGCCAGCAAAAGAGCAGTAAATGCACCAACCCAAGCGATAATCTCAAAGAATTGGTCCACTAAAATTCCGGCAGCGCCAAGTGCAAAGACTAGTGGCCCAAGCCTTGCAACCAGAAAAACTCCTGCTTTTACCATTGTAGCCGCGTGAATAAGGGCTGAAACAGCAGTTGGACCGGTCATTGCTTCTAAGAGCCATTCGTTAAGTGGGAATTGTGCTGACTTGCCTATTGCACCACCAAAAAGCAATACTACTGCCGGCACAAGCAGGCCTTCTGCAGACATGTTGACTGCCCATGCTGTATCAGCAAGCAATTCCTTAAATCCAAATGTTCCAGCAAAGGCAAAGATCAAAAACATGCCCGCAAGCATCATGACATCTCCAACCTTTGTCATGATGAACGCCTTCATTCCAGAGTGTGTTGGCGAATAGTATTCCATTATTCCTAGAACCGTTCTACCTTCCTTGCCTACGTGATGCTTAGCTTTGTCACGATACCAGAACGCAATGAGAGCATAAGATGCAAGTCCAACTCCTTCCCATCCAAAGAAGAGCTGAAGCAGATTGTCAGATAACACTATCAATTGCATAGAACCGATGAAGAACATCATCCAGAACCAGAATCGAACTATATCCTTGTCGCCCTTCATGTATCCTGTACTGTAACATATGATCAGGAAGGAAATCCATCCAACTACGTTTGCCATAATTATTGAAAGTGGATCAGCTAAAACTCCAGCCTTCAAGCCAATAGCAGAAATCCAATCAACTTGACTATGAATCTCATGTCCCTCTAGCGCCATTGGGAATAACATTGCTGCCGAGATGGCACTCATTGCAGCAAATCCAATAGCAACTCTTCCGGTTGAAAGTTTTGATACCTTTGCAACTGCTGGAATAATTAGAGCTGCAACGAATGGAAGAATCCAAATCAACCAAGCAAACATTGCATCTCCCTCAGTCGCAATAATCTCTGTTGCCATTTACTATCCTCCCAAAACCCCCTGCATGTATGGCATGATTTTTTGTAAGAAAATGTCAGGATAGATACCTACTACTATTGTAAATCCGGCAAGGACCATCATTGGTGCCAACATGTACCAGCTACCATCCTTGACCTTCGAAAGATTTTCCGGAATCTTTCCCAAGAATACTCGCTTGAACATCCATAGAATGTATGACATAGTAAGAACAGTTGCAACCAAGCCAAGTGCAAACAGCAATGTTCGCAAGTCGTCTCCTTCTTCTAGTGCAGTTTCCAAAACGCCATAGAACAACATCCATTCTCCCATAAAGCCACTAGTCGGTGGAACTCCCATTATTGTCAATGCTCCAATAAAAGCACAAACTGCAGTTATCGGCATCTTTCCTGCAAGACCGCCAAGTTTTGATAAATGCCGTGCACCTACATGCACGATTAATACTCCAGCTGTCATGAAAAGCAATCCCTTACCCAATGCGTGAGAAATATACATCATTTCTGCTCCGGCTAGACCAAGGGTAGACATAGAACCAATTCCAAACAGAAGATAGCCCATTTGGCTGATACTAGAGTATGCAAAAACTCGCTTGATGTCATCTTGCATTAACGCCATGGCACCACCGTAAAACATCGTTGCCACACCCCATATGCTGATCCAAATGGACAAGTCGGCGTATGTTTGCGGTAAAAATTCCACTATCAACCTAAAGAGTGCATATGCTCCAATTCCGATCATGGCGGGGGAAAGTAAAGCGCTGATAGGAGTTGGCGCAGACCCATGAGCATACGGTAACCAGATATGGAATCCAAACGCTGCAAGTTTTACGCCTAAACCAATTATTATTGCAACAGCAGCAGCAAGTAGAATACCAGGTGGGATATCAGTCTCGTTAATATCAGCAAAGTCAAAGCTGCCAACGTTAAGACCTATAGCTAATAATCCCAAGAGAAGAATTACTGCGCCAACATGTGTCCAGAAGAAGAACATGAGCGCAACTCTGCGTCTTGGATGATCACCCCAGAAGCCTATCAAAAGGAATGCAGGAATTAGCATAACTTCGAAGAATATGTAAAATTCAATCAGGTTGGTTGCAAGCACTGTTCCAAGCATTCCCATTGAAAAAACTAGGAAAAGTGCATAATACACACCGGACTGCCTGTTTACAAATTTTTCTAGAGATACTGACTCTAAGACTGTTCCGTCACTTTGATAGACAGGTTTTGGTGCTTGCTCTTTGAAAAATTCATGAAACTTGTGAAGCATGTAAGGTTTAGAGTATAACGCAAGTATCGTACACAAAACATAGATCATTATTGCAAATGGGGCTGCTAAGCCGTCAAGCATAAATCCAAATTCGCCAAAGAGCTCAGTCCAGGGATAATGTTCTTCGTAGGTTCCACCAATAGATGCAGTGATGATAAGAATGGTGCAGTAAAGCAATAATCCAAATGTAAACCAGGTTGCGGCAGTATGACCAACCTTTCTTCCAATAATATAGGCTAGAGGCGAGAGTAGGAGGGGCAGGAAGACTGCCTGAAGTAATGCATATTCCATTAGCCTTTCAAGCTCCTGAAGTCAGCTACATCGATGTTCTTGTACATTCTGTATGCTACAATGATAAGTGCAAGTCCAACTGCAACTTCTGCAGCCGCTATTGCAATAGAAAATAATGCAAATGTTTGCCCACCACTGTGCGGTAAAAATCTTGCAAATGCAACTAGATTTAGGTTAGCTGCATTTATGACAATTTCAACCGCAAACAACATTCGAATGAAATTTCGTTTTACTGATAAACCATAAATACCGATTGCCAAAAGGGCAACGGAAACAATTACAAAATCAATCAGTTCGTTGCTCATCTTCTACCGCATCCTGTCTTCGTGCCAAGATCAAGGCACCAGTAATTGAACCAGCCAATACAAGCGCCATAGCAATAAGCGCCGGCCAATAATATATCAAAAAGTCCTCACCAATCTCTTTGTAGTCCACTGGTGGCTCTTCAGTGGTTATGGAGGATAGGCCTGAATTGAATATTACAGCTCCTAAGCAGATCATTAGTATCAGCATAAGAGCTATTCCCGCATACCTTCGTTTTGGATCCTCTTTCTTCTGAAAGATTAATTCGCTCTTTACCAGCATAATAACAAACAAAATCAGTACAGCAATGGAACCTACATACACAGCAATCTGGAACAATGCTACAAACGGTGAATCTAACAGAATGAAAAAGCCTGCAATGCCGCCTAATGTTCCCATTAAAGCTAAGCCACCATAAATTAGTGAGCGCATCTCAAGTGCTGCTATTGCAGAAACTATAGTTAAAACTGCAATTCCAAGGAAAAGTGCGTCAACCATGATTAGCGCCCTTTTCATCAATCTGAATTTCTACGTCTTGGTCAACTTTTGGCTTTACTTGTAGCTGTGCAGGAGTATAGATTAGGGCTTCTTTGGTAAATGAAGACAGCTCATAGTCATTTGTCATGTACAGGGCATAGAAAGGACATGCGTCAACACACAGTCCGCAAAACACACACTTACCATAATCGATCTGAGGCATTATTGCCTTTTTGTTATGTTTCCATTGTTCAGGAACTTTGACCATTGCAATAGCTTCTGCAATATCTTCGCAAGCAATAGCACAAAGCTGGCACCCTGTACATTTGTCATGAAAAAGTATATGGCGTCCTTTGTAGCCAGCTATACCTACACCGCTATCAGGATCATACTGATAACCATCTCCTACAAACTTTAGTTTCTGCTCTGGATATCTAAATGTAAATCGCTTAGTTGCAATATGTTTAATGCCAGAGTTAAGTGCTTTAATTATTCCAGATGCAGTTCCCATTACATTATACCTCCTGGTCCTATAATGCCACTGTACACCAAAGCTAAGGCAATGAAGATGTTAACAAAAGCTAGCACAATTAACTTGTACCAGCCAATTTTTAACAGCAAATCAATTCTAACACGTGGAAAAACTCCCCTTGGAAGAAGTATGAAAAAGATTACTGCAGCTGTTTTGAGAACAAACCAAATTGTTCCGTTTATCATCTCCCCTGCGAACAATGGCAGACCTGGAATATCTTTTATAACAAGAGCGTCTGGCATTATAACAATACCATCGGTGATGACCTCTGCAATTGGTTCGATTGGAAAAACCCAAGGACCATTCCATCCACCTAGAAACAATACAACAAAAAGTCCTGCAAAGGCGTAAAGCTTGAGATAAGAACCTAGCTGAACAAGACCGTACATCATTCCAGATAATTCAGTCAACCAGCCTGCCACAATTTCACTTTCTGCTTCAGGCAGATCAAATGGAATCCTTTCAAGTTCAGCAAGTATACAAATGAAAAATACAATTGCCCCAATCGGCATGAAAATGATCCATGGAAAGTTGACCTGACTCTCGACAATCTCAGATAAATTAAGAGTTCCCGTTAGCATTACAATACCCAAAAGTGAGAGAATTAACGGAATTTCAAATGAAACCATTTGGTAAAGGGCTCTAATGCCGCCAATAAACGGGAATTTGCTATTAGAAGACCATCCTGCTAAAACGGTAATTATTGGGAAAAACCCTATTACGGCAAACACAGCTAACAAGCCCAAATCAATGTCAGCTACAACCCATCCAGGTGCAACAGGTATCAGGGCAACAAATGCACCTGCGGTTGCGGCAAACAGAACAGGGACTGCCCAGAAAATTGGCTTGTCAGCTTTTGCTGGAATTATTATTTCCTTGGAAATTAATTTTAAACCATCGCCCATTAGTTGTAGGATGCCCTCAACTTTTCCACAGTAAAATGGTCCTACTCTTAGCTGTAGTTTTGCCAACATCTTTCTTTCTACAAATATAACTGCGGCTGCAATCAAGGCTGCAAATCCAAATCCGGGAAATGCCACAATTTTGAAAAGATCAGTTTGCATGAAATTTTTTACAAGTGGCAATGCTCTTTCTGGGTGCGTCATGGCATCAAATACCCTAAATGGATTCCAAATTTCTCCATCAATTACGGGAAAATCTATGTAGATCAGAACTATCTGAACGACTGGAATGCCAATCAGAGTCATTAAAACAATAATCCAAAAGATGTTGTCGGTAATTCCTTTGATCAGGTAACCAAGTCTAAACTTGGGTGCAATTACTGACATTTACCTATCTGCCTCCACTGGCCAATAGTTTAAACTCCAGTAAACAGCTGGCATATTTCCAAGCATTTCGCCCGTAAGTAGATGTGGCATAGCAATCAAATTTCTAAATGAACCAACACTAATCTTCAATCTGTATGGCTGTGGCTTGCCACGTGAAATAATGTGCATTCCAAGTGAGCCCCTACCTGATTCAACTCTACGATAAACCTCAGTATCTCCGCCTTTTGGATTTGGTTTTAGTTTTACTCTGACAGAGCCAGACTTTGGCATCTTTTTCAGTGCATCTCTAATTATTCTACAACTTTCGAACATGTCAAGCCAAGGAATCTTAGAACGGGCGTAAGAGTCTCCTTCTTTAAGCACGTTAGTTTGAAAATCCAATTCTTCGTAAACATCATATGGTTCCTTCTTCCTAATGTCAAAGTCCACACCGCTTGCACGCAAAACAGAACCGGTTGTGCCAAGTTTAATGGCATCTTCTCTTGACAAAATACCCGTATCTTTAGTTCTTGAAATTAGAATTGGATTGTCGTAAAAAATATCAGCATATTCTTTAAGCCTTTTCTCAAAATAGTTTACTTGTCTCAAACATACATCCTCAAAGTTGGGAGGAAGATCATTTCTGACTCCACCAGGAACAAAGTACGCATGGGTAACACGTGCTCCTGTCATCTTATCTAATAGATCAATCACAAGTTCGCGGTCTCCCATAGGCCACATGAACATTGTAGAATGACCAAGGAAAATACCATAGATAGCAAGCCAATATTGTGTATATACACATCGGTTGAGCTCAGCTGCGATTACCCTGAGGTACTTGGCTCGTTCTGGAACCTCTAATCCAAGTAATTCTTCAACCCCAAGACAGTATGGATAGAGAATGTTGCATGAATCGTGAATAACTGGTCTTTCTAGGTGAGGAATGTTTGTTATATAATTTCTATATTCAGCCATCTTTTCTTCTCCTCTATGTACATAACCGGGATCTGGATCACAGTGAACAATATAATCTCCGTCAACTTTGAGGATGATTCGCATATGACCGGAACCCGGATGTTGAGGACCAACATTAAGAGTCATTATTCGATCATCAACTTTTTCTAGCTGAAGACCAGGAAAAATTTCTTTTTCCTTTGGATATACATGACTGCTCATTTTTTATCTGCCCTTAATTCTAAAGTCTTTTCTGAGTGGTGGTATGTCTGCCCAGTCTTCTGGTAATAACAGTCGTCTATTATCTGGATGACCATCAAAATAAACTCCCAGCATCTCAAAACATTCTCTTTCATGAAATGAAACGCTTGGAAAAATATCTCGCAAACTTGGTAGTATTGTACTATCGTTACCAGGACGTGGAACGTCTTCACGTGGTGCTCGTGTAGCTAAAGCAAGAATGTGTTTACTAAGTGATGGATCAGTATAGGAACCCAAATGGTACACCACCTCAATTTGTTTGTCTTCTGGATAATCAACTCCACCTACTGACTCGGCGTGATCAAAATGAAGTTCGTCACGAATAAAAGATGCAACAGCAATAATTTCTTCTTTTTTTACATTTACGCGAATTCTGTCCGGTTTTACATAGGCAATTTCTACGTTTGAAAACTTTTTTGAGATTGAATCAGATAATGATTTATCAAGATCAGAAGTAAGTGATGAGTCATCGGTCTTCACAATCTCTGTACTATCGGCAGAACTCATATTGGTCACTTACCTTGGTTTCATTCGTTTAATTTTCTCTTGAAGTAATATACAGCCCTGAATTAGAGTTTCAGGTCTTGGAGGACACCCAGGTACATAAACATCTACAGGCAGTATGCCGTCTATTCCAGGTAGTACATTGTATGAATCAAAATATAATCCTCCAGTGATAGCACATGCGCCCATTGCAATAACATATTTTGGTTCAGGCATCTGATCATATACCAAACGAAGTCTTGGCGCCATCTTTCTAGTAATTGTACCCTGCACAACCACAAGATCACATTGTCTTAAACTTCCAAAAGCCTCTATAATACCAAACCGTTCCACATCATATCTTGGACCTGATGCAGCACCAAACTCCACACTACAGCATGCAGTCTCGATATGAACAGGCCATAATGACCATAAACGTCCCCAGTTGATAGCCATTCCCAACGGCTTATCAACCACTTTGTAAAGTATATCGCCTAATTTTCCAACAAAGACATTAACATTATGAGTATTGATTTTATCTATCATGGTCAATCCACCAGACTTTTTTGGGATTACAAGGTCGTCTACCATATGTTCTTCCTCTTTGTTTGATAAAGTGCAAATGCCATTGCGGCAAACATTATAGCCAAGAATGCAAGTATTGGGAGCGTAGCCGTCTTTGGTAGATCTAATAATGTGCTACCCCATGCGTACAAGAAGATAGCCATTACATCGAATATAACAAACATTAGGATATAGGCGTAGTATTGCATCATGAAATGAGTACGTCCTGCCCCTGAAGGTACCTGACCACATTCCATAGGCAAGAATTTGACTGGGTTACTTTTTGTACGTGGTGAAATCATCCTAGATATGACAAGGGCTGGAGCCAAAGCAAGTACCGCAAAGCCAAACATAAACAATACATTGCTATAACCTGCAACGGTTTCGCCTACCAAAGTAGCTTGAGTCTCGTTGGAGAATATAAAAATCTATTTAGATTATTAACGATCGAAAAATGTCAATTCAATCTTTGTTCCTTATGATTGATATAATGCATTTTAATATTTAATATATGGTCTTGAATGTTGGAGATTCTGCTCCTGACTTTGAGCTTGCAGATCCTGATTTGAAAATGAGGACATTGAGTGAGTTTTTGGATAAAAAATTGGTTTTGTCGTTTATTGTTGCCGCTAGTTCTCCGGTTTGTGAGACCGAACTATGCACCTTTAGAGATTCGTGGAATGAAATTTCAAATCTAGGTGCACAGATTGTTGCAATTAGCAATGATGGTCCATTTGCAAACAAAGCATTTGCTGAGAAAAATAACTTTAACTTTCCAATACTTAGTGATTACAACAGCAAAACAATAAGAGGTTATGATATTTTAGCGCCTGATCTTTTGCATCTAAAGGACTATAATTTTGCAAAACGCTCTGTATTCATAATTGATGAAAATGGTACCATAGTATACAAGTGGGTTTCAGAAGATCCATTAAAAGAGCCAAACTATCAAGAGATTATAGATTTTCTCAAGAAAGGAAATTAATTTTATTCAATTTCAGCCAAGATGTCATTTTTGTTAACAGAGTCTCCTTCCTTAATTTTTAGATTTTTTACTTCACCGTCTTTGTGTGATTTGACGGAGACTTGCATCTTCATTGACTCTAAAACACACACAACATCACCATTTTTGACTTTATCACCAACTTTAACTTCTATAGAAACTACTTTTCCAGGAATTTGACTTCTCAGATTAATCTGTGTTGAACCAGTATCAGCACCACCTGTATTCCTGTAAACAATCTCGTCTAATTTCGTATGCATGTTGACTGTAAGTGGCACACCGTCAACAACAATTTTCATTTCTGCGGTTTGATTTTCTATATAGTTTACACTGTGAAAATGATTATCCAGTAAAAATTCCATTCCACGAGAATTGATGTTCAGAATTTGAAGGTGGTGTTCTTTATCTTGAATCTTAATTAGATATTCATTATTTGAAATTTTATTAATAATTTCTCCATTGAAAGTTTCCTCTATATCCTCAAGTTTAAATTCCATTTTCTATCTATCCATTCGACTCTTCCATCGTGGATTCTTCGTAGTTGATGATTGCACCCTGCTTTGAAAAAATGTTGAATGCATCACTGCTGCAGCAATTGCAGCAAGATGTTTATCCTTTCTTTGTTTTTTGATGTCTTCTTTTAGTCTCTCAATTATATCAAATCTTTTCAAAAAGTTTGTTGAGAGTTCTCCATTTTTGTATTCTTCCGTTTCTAAAATTGTTTTGTAAAGAGGAATTGAAGTTTCAACGCCCTGGATGTAAAAATCATTTAATGCATTAAGCATTCTCAGTCTTGACTCTTCAAATGTCTGCCCCCATGTGACAAGCTTTGCCATAAGAGAATCATAAAATGCTGATACGGTACAACCCGGGTAAAGATAGGTATCACATCTAACGCCAGGACCTGATGGGATAGTAACATTTGGTATTGGACCTGTTGATGGAGCAAAGTCCAAGAATGTATCTTCTGCATTAATTCTGCATTCAATTGCATAACCATTCATTTTAAGATCAGATTGTTTGAATGGAATTGGCTCACCGTTTGCAATATCTAATTGTAGTTTCACAAGGTCTAATCCGGATACAAATTCGGTGATTGGATGTTCAACTTGTAATCTAGCGTTAATCTCTAGAAAGTAAAATTCTCCATTGTCTGCTCTGAGAAATTCTACCGTACCAAGATTAGTATAATCAACTGCCTCTGCCGCATTTACAACTAGTTTTCCAATTCTATCTCTTGTTTCTTGATCAACTATTGGTGAAGGAGTTTGTTCAATTAATTTCTGGTTACGTCTTTGAATTGAACACTCTCTCTCAAATATATGAACAGTATTACCATGCTTGTCTCTGGCAAGTTGGTATTCAATATGTCTAGTTTGTGCAAGGAATTTTTCTACAAGAATTGCAGATTTTCCTACTGCTGCAATTGACTCTCCTGTAACTGTTTCATATGCACCTTGTAATTCTTGATCAGTGTTTACAATTCTAATGCCACGACCACCACCACCATAAACAGATTTTAGCATTACAGGATAGCCAATTTCATTTGCAATTTTTTCTGCCTCATCAGCATCTTTTACTAAATCTGGGCTTCCAGGCACGGTTGGTACTTTCGCCTTAAGCATTGCAGCCTTACATTGCTGCTTATCACCACAAAGATCCATTGATGCAGCAGATGGTCCAATGAATGTAACTTTGTTTTTTTCGCACAAACCTGCAAATTCTGAGTTTTCTGATAAAAATCCATAACCAGGATGAACTGCATCAGCACCAGAGGATAAAATCACGTCAAGAATTTTTTCTTGGTTAAGGTAGCTTTTAGCAGGAGCAGCCTCACCTATATGATATGATTCTGTAGCGTTTTTTACATGAAGAGAATTTCTGTCTTCGTCAGAATATACAGCTACAGTCTTTATTCCAAGTGCTTTACATGTCTTAATTACACGTAATGCGATTTCGCCACGGTTAGCAATTAGTACCTTACTTATCATATCATCACAGATTCATATTGCCATGCTTTCGAGGCAGTTGACTGTCTCGCTTGTTGGAAAGCATTTCAAGAGCTTTAATAATCATAGGTCTTGTTTCAGCAGGATCAATAACTGTATCAATTGTTCCATTAGATGCGGCAACATATGGGTTGGCAAATTTTTCAGTAAACTCATCTATCAATTGTTTTTTCAATGATTCAGGATCCTTTGAACTGGCAAGTTCTTTCCTGTTCATAATATTTATAGCTCCTTCAGAACCCAGAACTGCAATTCGTGCGGTTGGCCAAGCATAGTTAATGTCTGTTCTTAGATTCTTGCTACCCATTGCAATGTAAGCGCCACCATATGCTTTTCCAATTACAATAGTAATCTTTGGAATTGTTGCCTCGGAATAAGCGTACAAAAGTTTGCTGCCATGGCGAATAATTCCGTTATGTTCCTGGTCTGTTCCAGGCATGTAGCCAGGAGTATCAACTAAGGTAACAATTGGAATATTATAACAATCACAAAATCTAATAAAGCGCGCAGCTTTGTTTGAGGAATCAATATCAAGTGCGCCAGCAAGAAATAATGGTTGACTTGCAACTATTCCAACTGTTTTTCCATGCATTCTAGCAAATCCAACAATAATGTTTTGTGCAAATAATTCATGAACCTCAAAAAAGTTGTGATTATCAACTATTGAATGAATAATTTCTTTCATATCGTAGGGTTTTAACGAGTCATCAGGAAGAATGTTAATTAGATTATGATCCAGCCTGTTTGGATCGTCATCATTTTGTACAGTTGAAGGCTCTTCAGTATTGTTTTGTGGAATGTATGATAGTAACGTCTTGATATAATCCATACATTCGTATTCATTTTTTACAACAAAGTGAGCCACACCACTTTTTGTAGCATGTGTCATTGCTCCACCCAATTCGTCAAACGAAACCTCCTCACCAAGAACCGTCTTTACAACGTCAGGTCCCGTAACAAACATGGTTCCTAATTTATCCACCATTATAACAAAATCAGTCATTGCTGGAGAATATACCGCACCACCAGCAGACGGTCCAATACTAGCAGTAATTTGTGGAACAACGCCTGATGCCAATTGGTTGTGATAAAAAATGTCACCAAACCCGTCAAGACTTTGTATTCCTTCCTGAATTCTAGCGCCGCCTGAATCCATTATTCCAATAATTGGACATCCGTTGCGGATAGCATGATCCATTAATTTGGTAATTTTTCTTGCACCCATTTTGCTTAGAGTGCCTCCCAAAATCGTAAAATCGTAAGCAAAAACGTATACCTGTCGTCCGTTAATCATTCCATATCCACCAACTACACCATCACCAAAGAATTTCTTTTTCTGCATATCATACTGATAGTAATGATGTGTAGCTAGTGCATCAAGTTCGACAAAACTTCCCTCGTCAAGCAATAGATTAATTCGTTCCCTTGCTGTGAGTTTTCCTTTCTCATGCTGTTTGGCAATACGATCCTGACCACCTGCTTGGTCAGCCGTCTTTCTTTTCTTTAAAAATTCATTAATTTTGTCAGAATGCATTGTAATAAAATTCTGTCATATTCCTTAAATTTTAATATTTAGTATAGGAAATTTTTCAATAACTGCCTTTTTGTATGAAACAAAAGGATCTTCTAATTGTTCACATTTTTTACATATACACAGTGGAGATACAGCTTGGGGATTACAATCTTCAATAAATTCACAACTTGGGCATCCTACTGATCCATCGCAAATAATACATTTAAGATCTATATTTTTTTCTGCACATTTTTCATGTTTAACTCCAATGCCCCTAGACCAAAATCCAACCTCGTTTTTCTTAACCGTCAGATTACAGACAACGCATTTGCCATCATATTTGAGTGGCATTTTTATCCAGCTCATTTTATTAAAGCAACCTCCTTTTGCACAATCTCTTCTAATGATTCGTCAAATTCCAAATCTATTTTTTTATTTTTAATACAGTACAGTAAGTATGGAAAATAAAGAGTTGAAAAAGTACTTTTTGAAACATGCATGGTTTTTGCCAGAGAGCCAATAATGGACTTTATTTTTGTACCATCCCACCTGAGTCTGTTAAGAAGTGGCCATGAAAGATTATACTTGGAATAACGAATGAGAATATCTTTTTTATACAATCCCAAAAGTATAGCGTCTAGATACCGTAATAGACGCCATTGTTGTGTTTTCATAATTTTTCCATATAGCATATCAGCTTCAGAAATTACCTGCAAAAATTTTTGCATATCATCCGCAGAAATCTTGCTTGTTATAATACTAGAATAAAAGGCGTTAATTTTTTCTCTTGGATCTATTCTGAGAGAATACAAAATG
Source organism: Marine Group I thaumarchaeote (assembly GCA_013390375.1). Lineage (GTDB taxonomy): Archaea > Thermoproteota > Nitrososphaeria > Nitrososphaerales > Nitrosopumilaceae > Nitrosopelagicus. Next base: position 72,692 of record JACATA010000001.1, on the reverse strand, counting down.
GATCTCGCCTCAACAGTTGAGTTTGCTTTGTAAAACGCATTAATCCCCTCTTCAATATCCAATGACTCAAAGGACTTTTCAGTAGGAGGATCAAACCCAGTAGCTCTTGCTTGTGTAAAATTAATCATAGAGCGTATATCACCTCTTGATTTTGTAACAAGTTTAGCTAAAGAATCTGAGTCAATTTTTACTCCCTCAAGTTGCAATATTCTATTCAGACAAAGTCGCAATAGTTTTGGCGATAATGGTTTCATCTCTATTGTTTTCACAACTTTTTTGATACTTTTCATTTTGTCTGACGAATCTGTATTTGCTGCAAGAACTATTGGTACAGTAGGTTCCTTCAAAATCTTGATTATAGCTTCAGTACCGCCATAATCTGCCCTTCCATGTACTCCATCTACCTCATCGATAAAAATCATTGGAGTCCCTAAAACAGTCTGATTTCCCAAAACAGGGCTTAGAATTTCATGAATGTTTTTTTTGTTTCTTACATCGCTTGCATTAAGACTGATAAGATCGTAACCAAATTGTTTTGCAGCAAGATTAGCTAGTGTTGTTTTGCCAATACCTGGTGGACCAACTAGAAGAATTGGTCTTGTGCCCTTTTTCCAATTTGTAAACCATTCTACAAATAATTTTCTAGATTCCTCATTACCAATTAAATCAAGAAAATTTTTTGGGCGATATTTTTCTGACCACATCATTAAAAATCACTTTGGCAGTTTGGACGTAAGATCTGACCAGATGTTTTCCTTTTGTAATCTCTTGTACCAAAACTCGCTATAATGTTCAACTGTCAAAAATAAAAATTCTAAAAATGCTCTATGAGAGAAGTTTTCAGGCAAACGCTCAAGTGCTTTTCTTGCATCATTTAGATACATTTCACTTCTTTCCATAGTCAGTTCAAAGCCCTTTCGAACATCATTTGTTGACAAACTGTAATACAATGGCCATGATGGAATTTTTACAGCCTTGTCTCGAATTGAATCCTCAATCTCATTTCCACACCCAACTGACTCTGAAGCCTTTCCCATTCCTATTTGAAATACTTCTCCAAGTGGTTCTCTTGAAAGTGCCATATTGGAACCAGCTGTGCCCATAACAGAACGATATTTTTTGTAGCTTTCATCAAGTTCTTTTTCGGTAATTGCAGTGGGATTTTGTTTTAATTTAGTATCAAGGTATTGGCCAACCCTAGCATCCTTGAATCCATTTTCAAATTGTTTTAAAACTTCTTCTCCACCTTTTGCAATTTTGTCTCGAGCTAACTTTAGGATGTATGGATTCATTAACTTATAATCGTCAAGATAATCCAGATCCTCGTCTCTGTCAACAATTCTGTCCATAGGTTCGCTGAGATCAATTGCGATGATATGTCCATCAACAATATCTTCTCTGAGTTTTGGGTCTTTGTTATCGTGAAAATATTCTGTTGAAGCATCAAACAACGCGTTGAAAACAGGAAAAGTCATTTTTACAAAATTAGAGTTTAGAATTCTCAAAACTCTATCATTAAGTACATCAACGTTTTCCAGTTTTGACTTGATTGGATCAATTTGTGATGATTCTAAAATAATATCAGTTGAACCTACTTCCTCTCCAAATTTCTGTTGTGTGACGTTAGGCGAAGAATCAGCTTTAATTTGTTCTAACAGCTGATTTGTGAATCGTTTGGCAAATTCTGGAAACTTTGTTTCATACTCCTCCTTGTATTGATTAAATTGCCTATACCCTTTAGACTTGAATAAGCCCTGTTTGATTATCTTCTTTCCAGATTTTGTTCCCATTAGGGAACTCTTACTGGTAACAGATTCATCCTTGCCACTCACAGAATGACATTTCCAAATTGGTATTTATGCCTTAAAAAATTTTCATTTAAATTATCTTCTGTTTGAAATCATCTATGGATACAATTGAAATTCTTCGCACTGTTTCAAAACTTGTTTATGAAAATGTCAAAGATCTAGCTGGTACTAAAGAAGCAGTGTCTGGAGATTTTGGGAGAGGTGCAGGTGGAGATATTTCAAGAAATATTGACATTGTTGCAGAAAAGACAGTGATTGATTACCTAAAGGAAATAAATTTTGATTGTGTAGTGCTTGGCGAAGAGTGCGGCAGAGTTGAATTATCACCAAATCCAAAGGGTTTTGTGATAATGGACGCGATAGACGGAACTACAAACGCTGTGAGGGGGATACAATTTTTTTGTTGCTCGCTTGCATTTGCGGCAGACGAAAAACTAAGTTCTATTACAGACGCTGCGATTACCAATCTTTCAACTGGGGATGTTTATTGGGCCTCAAAAGGAAAGGGCGCCTTTCTAAATGACAAATCAATTTCTGTCTACAAAGAAAAGCCAATTTACAAAGTAGTTGGAATTAACAGTTCCGGCTCATCACCGGAATTAATGAGTAGGCTTGCTCCAATTTTTGAAAAGCATAATCATACCAGACATTTTGGGGCAAATGCACTGGAGATGGCTTTCCTTGCGCAAGGATTGATTGATGTTTTTATTGATTTGAGAAAAAAAATTAGAATTCAGGATATGGCTGCTGGTTATCTTTTGGTAAAAGAAGCAGGAGGTTTGATGTTAGATGAAAACTTGCAGCCGCTTGATTCCGATCTCAACAATGAAATACGCTTATCTTTTGTTGCTGCCGCAAACAAAGAGATTTTAGATGAAGTTTTTTCGTTGATAAAATAATGGCGCCCTCGGCGGGATTTGAACACGCGTCTCAGCCGTGACAGGGCCGAATTCTAGACCGGGCTATACTACAAGGGCTCAATTATCCGACAAAATCTTTCAATTTTAAAGTTTCCAGCTTTTAATAAAATCTGTAAAGACTAAATTATACAGTTTGGGTATCTTGCTCGGGGTCTATAGCGCAGCCAGGTAGCGCACTGGCCTTTTAAGCCAGCTGTCGTGGGTTCGAATCCCACTAGACCCGTCCTTTAAATGCTAATGTGTACATGTACAAGGAATCATCTCTGTGTCAAATGAGCAATCATGTGTTCCATCAGTTTTCACATTGATTGGTATCCGCTTCATACATTCTGAATGTCTTCCCTTTTTACAAAACCAGCAAATTTCCTGCCTTGAATCATTTAACGAGTGTGATTCCATAAATACCACTAAATTGATTTAGTAAAAAACTTAGATGTAACGTAGCCAGAAAGCAAATTTCTGTTCTTTACCCATTGTAACATCCATAAACGATTTCTGTAGTGTCTTTGTAATATTTCCTATCTTACCATTTCCAATAGTTGTTTTATTGATTTTTGCTACAGATTTTACTTCTGCTGCAGTGCCAGTCATGAAAACCTCATCAGCCTTTAACAATTCTTTTACTGTTAGATTTTTTTCAATTAATTTAATTCCGTTAGACTTTATCAATCGAATTATGCTATCTCTTGTAATTCCGTTTAAGATGTCTGCATTCAACGGAGGTGTTTTAATTATTCCATTTTTTATGATGAAGATATTTTCAGCGCTCCCCTCTGCAACTTTTCCACTTGAATTGAGCATGATTGCCTCATCATATCCGCTTTTGAGTGCTTCAACACGAGCTAAAGCTGCATTTGAGTAATTTGCAGCAGATTTCGATTGCATAGGTTGAGATTTGGAATCAATTCTAATCCATTTTGAAATCTTGCATTTAGCCCCAGAAAATTTACCGGCTTTTGGTTCACCTATCATTTCCAAACATGCAATAGACACATCAACTTTGTTTAATGTAGGTGTAAGCCCCATAGTTCCATATCCATAGTAAGCAATTGGCCTAATGTAACATTCTTTCAAACCACTGGCTTTTACTGTTTTAATTATAGCATCTATGATTTGTTTTTTTGTATAACGAATCTTCATGCCGTATAATTTGGCGGAATTGAAAAATCTGTCAACATGTTCTGGTAGCCGAAAAATTGCAGAACCGTTAGGAGTGTTATAGCATCTTATTCCCTCAAAGACAGCAGTAGAATAATGCAAGGCATGAGTAAGGACATGTACTTTTGCATTCTTGAATGGAACTAATTTTCCATTCATCCAAATCTTTCCTACTTCTTTCATACGGGTTGATCCAATTTTGGTAATTTAAATAATTATGCCTAAATGAATTTGATATTAGAGCGTTCTTCATGAATTGCACTGATTGCTTTTTCAATATTATTCCCAGAATCTTCTACTACAACTATAATTCTTGAAGTCTCTTCTTGTGCATCTATATTCAGTATGTTTAGTCCAGATTCACCTATCTTTGCGCTAGTTTTTGAAACAATTTGTTGAACTCTCCACATTTCGTCGCCAATCAATGTTATTACACCTCTATTATAGGTGATAGTTGCAAGTGGATCAAATCCTAAAACATATTTTTCATTTCTTTTAACATAATCACCATCGAGGAACAATATTCTTGAAAATTTTATTCCATCTTTAGAAAATGGTGAAAGTATTACAAACTCACTGTATCTTTTTTTATTTTCAAGTGACTCTAATAATTTGTGTACAAACTCATCCTCTATTCTTAAAATTGCGCAATTCTTTTTTCCAGTAATGATTTTAATCGGATGACCATCCCTATTAGTTATTTTTCTTTCAACTGTTGTAGTTTTTTCAGGATTTCTCATATCTGTGATAACAATCGGCAGAGAAGCACCATTTTCTAAAATTTCTTTAATGGCAACAGGGTCTAGTATATTCATTCCAAACATTCCAGCCAATCTTGCCTCGTTATATGAAATACTGTGTACTTCAGTCAGTCCTTCTTTTACAATTCTAGGATCCGCAGAAACAACAGAACTATCCTTTTCCAAATCAATTTTTACGTCAAACTTCTTATGCAGCAAAATTCCCAAGTCTGCAGCTGTTCTGTCAGAGCCTCCCCTCTCAAATGTTGTTATAATTCCATCTGCAGTTCGACCAATAAAACCTCCAATTGTAATTACTTGGTTTTGCTCAAGTAATTTTTCAAGATGTTCAACTCTTTTATTGGATTCTGAGGCGATAAAGTTTGTAGATTCAATATTGCTATCAGTTATTATCGGCCAATTTTCTAATTTTACAGCTTCTGATTTAATTCCCTGACTCTTTAAGATGTAATCCATTACATATGACATTAAAATTTCGCCAGAATATGCTAAAGTTTTAGAACGAGTTTCATCAGAAAATTCCTTTTTTTCCATGGCTTTTTCTAATTCAATCCTAACTTTATCCAAATCATCATCAATTATCATTCTACACTTGTCTTGAAATTCCGAACTCACTAGTTCCAATATTTTTTCATATGTTTTTCTTAAAATAATTAAATCAGACGTCTTTCCCTCTTCAGCTCTTTTTCCAAGCTCTAGCGCAACATCCGTTAACGATGTAGGTTTTCCTTCTACAACAGTTAAGGGAGCTGAAAAAACAGCTACCACTTTGGCATCCTTACTTAGAGAGTTGATCCTTTGAATTATTATCGGTATGGATATTCCATCAACCCCAATTGCACTTCCGCCAAATTTTGCAATTACTACTGAATTCATTATTTGATAAGAAAAACTTGCACTATTATTCGTTAGTTTGATTTTGTTATTTTTTATGCTGACTTGCTACCAGTTCTAATCAAAAAATAACTTCTCAAAGTTTAAATGGTTTTCAACGAGGAAATTTGCTGGGTCCATGGTCCAGGTCGGTTATGACGTCGCCCTTACACGGCGAAAATCCAGGGTTCAAATCCCTGTGGACCCATCCCCTTTGATGGGACTAAAATAGTTCCAACACGAACAAATTTCAGTTGAAAATCACAATTGACCAGATAAACGAACGCAGCGTCCCATACCAGCTGTTCCTGGATTCAATCAAGAGTGAGGAGACGCTGCGAAAGTACAAAAAAGACCTGCAGTCCTTTCTCAAGATCGTTCCGGTAAAACTCTACAAGGATCATCTGGGAAAGGCTCCAAGGAACAAGGAACCTTCCACCCTTGCCAACATCTTTGTCAAGTTATCCAAAAAGGATCCAGAACTGGCGGCAAACGTGATTGCCACGTTTATAAAAAATGAGAAAAAGGTGGTGGATGCCGGAAAGCTCAGCGCCAACACGCTGCCAAACCACATCAAGCCAATCAAGGTTTTGCTTGATGCCAACCGCATACCGGTTCACTGGAAATCGTTAAACAAGCTTCTACCCAGACGCGAAACCTCGTCCAACGACAGGGCATACACAAAGACGGAACTTCAGAAAATGATGCAGGTTGCACCAGACATTACAGACAAACTGATCATACAGCTATTTTCGTCTGGAGGATTCAGGCTGGATTCCTGGAATTATTTTACATGGAAGGACTATATTCCATTCAAGAACAAGGACGGATCTTACAGGGGAGGCTCCTTGCTTGTGTACCGTGGAGATCCTGAAAGCTACTGGACGTTTGTCACGCCAGAGGCATCTAGTACCCTGGAACTCTACCGTGAAAAGTGGAAGGCTGACATTGGCGCATACCCAAAGCCTGACGACCCGCTGATAAGGGCGGTAAAGTATCCCGTGATTCACAGACTAAACTCAAAGGGAGTTAGGAAAAGAGTTGAAAAGATAGTGACAGAGATAGGACTGAGACCTCCCTTGCCGCCTGGAAAAAATAGACATGAGGTGCAACTGGATCACGGCTTTCGAAAATACTTTAACACAATGATGAGACGAGCCAAGGTTAACTTTCTCGACAAGGAAGACATGATGGGTCACAAGGTTGGCTTGGAAAGACACTATGAAAGATACCAGGAGGAAGACTTTGAGAGGTTTCCTGAATATCAAAAGGCAATTCCGTTCCTTACCATTTCCAATGAAGAACTGTTGCGTCTAGAGAATCAGCAAAAACAAGAGGAGATCAACCAGCTAGAGACAAAAAACCACGAGATTGATGACTTGAGAAAAAGAATCGAAGAGCTAGAGTATGGTCCGGAAAAAAGAAATTTGGTTTTTCTCAAAGGAATTGATAATCCTGACATGTCCGCCGTGGAAAAAATTCTAAGACCGCTGGTACATTTGGTAATCGAAAAAAAATATTCCGAGGAGGAAAAGCGCGAGATGTTCAAAAAGATGTCCGAGGCTAAAAAGACGGGAAAGGCGCTAAAACTTGCGGAACTGTTACCAAGCAAGTTCTGAATCGTATTTTTTTATTGAAAAAAACGATCACGTTTAATGGCAAGACAAGTTCCATAACAAGTTACGCACAAAACGGAACCAAAAAAGAACCCATCAAAGTGTCTTGGTCCCTGTGGACCCATTCCAGTGATTCAACCAAAGTTATCTTCAAAGTTTTGATCATAATCTAATAGATACTCAGTAATTTGACCTACGCACTCGTCAAGAGAGTTGGTTTCTGTATTAACAGTTAGATCAGGTTTATCTGGAATCTCATAATCTGTCTGTACCCCTATGAAATCCTTGATTTCATTTCGTCGGGCTTTTTTGTACATGCCCTTAACATCTCTTTCCTCACAAACAGAAGGTGAACATTCGATGTATGCTTCAATAAACTTGTCATCACCTATCACTTTACGTGCATCTTCTCTATTTTCCTTAAATGGGCTAATAAGAGAAACACAAACAGGCTTAGACATTGAAAAATCTTTTGCCAGATTAGCAACTTTCCTGTTGTTTTCGTTTATACCTTCTCTTGAAAAATCATTTGATGAGGACTGTGCTCTAAGTTCATCTCCGTCAAGTACAACTAGTTTGGGATAAAGTTCTTGTAACTTTCTTGCTATAGTTGTCTTGCCAGAACACGGTAATCCTGTCATCCAAAGCACAAATGACATTTAATATTCTCCAAATTTTTAGAAAGCTCTGAATCCTTCTGGTCTAACATTTTCGGGATGCTCTTTTAGCCAAGCTATTTTTTTAAGCATTTCGTCTTTTTCGTCAGGGAAAATGCCACCAATATTATATGCATTAGAGCCATGATTTGCACGAAATACCATTTTTTCTTTAACGTTAATTTGCTGAACCAAGTCATGTAATTCAGCCAAAGCCTCATCATCATTGATTGGATGAAATTCCTCCCCAAACTTTGTAAGAAATTCTTCTTTAACGCCTGTTTCTAAAATCAAAGTTAACGTGCCAAGATAATGCGGTGATGAAGCGTTAACAACACGTGCCGTATCTCGGATGTGTTCCTTGGTGTAAGTTTTTCCTCCCAGCCCTAAAATAATAATGCATGACAACGTAAATCCTGTTTCTATTGCTTTTCGACAGGCTCTTATGATCGTTTCAGATGTGGCGCCTTTTGTAATCTTCTTTAAAATAATATCGGAGCCGCTTTCTATTCCAAGGTATAGCATATTCAGACCTGCCTGATTCATTTTTTTCAATTCTTCTGGTGTCTTTTTGAGTAAATTCATCGGCATTGCGTAGCACGATACCCTTTCCAATTTTTGAAAATTATTGTAAAGATATTCAACAATCTTAACCATATAATCCGTTGATAAATTCAACGCGTCGCCGTCCGCAAGAAAAATTCTAGTTGTGTCTGGAAGTTGCTTCGCCATTAAGTCAATTTCCGCTTTGACTTCATCCCATGATCTTTCGCTGTATTCTTTATTTCTGTACATATCACAAAAGGAGCATTCGTTAAATGAGCAACCTATTGTTATTTGAAAAATTAGCGATTTTGCTTCAGATGGCGGTCGGTAGACAGGTTCGGCGTAATTTAACATCATAATTTAACTTGTCAGCGTTCTAATTTATCATTTTTCCCTATATTGCAGGTCAGTAATTAGTACAAGCTGTAAAGTCTCGCAAGAGATAGCTTCTCGGCAGGATCAACCGTTGCAATTTTACCGTCAACTTTCACTTCATATGTTTCTGGATCAACTTCTATCTTAGGCGTTTGATCATTATACAGCATATCCTTTTTTCCAATGTTGCGGCAGTTTTTTACAGGAACAAGTTTTTTCTGAATTTTTAGCTTTTCCTCTAATTTATTATCTAATGCAAGTTGTGAGGTAAAAGTAACCGACGTAGATTGCTTTGCTTTTCCAAGCGCACCAAACATTGGGCGATAATAAACCGGTTCTGTTGTTGGAATTGACGCATTTGGATCTCCCATCAAAGCATATGCTATGAATCCTCCCTTGATTATCAACTTGGGTTTAATTCCAAAAAACTGTGACGTCCAAATAACTATATCAGCAATTTTACCTGGCTCAAGTGAGCCAACATAGTCAGAAATTCCATGAGTTATTGCTGGGTTTATAGTAATTTTTGCAAGATATCTTTTTACCCTAAAATTATCATTATCTCCATTTTCTTGAGACAGCCTTCCTTTCATTTTCTTCATTTTGTCTGCTGTCTGCCAGTTTCTGGTAGTAACTTCTCCTACTCTACCCATTGCTTGGCTATCTGATGACATCATGCTAATGGCACCTATGTCATGCAAGACGTCTTCAGCAGCAATTGTTTCAGCCCGTATTCTTGATTCAGCAAAAGAGACATCCTCTGGAACTGAAGGATTAAGGTGATGGCAAACCATCATCATGTCAAGATGTTCCTGAAGTGTGTTTACCGTAAATGGTCTAGTGGGGTTTGTTGAAGACGGTAAGATGTTTGCTTCTCCCGCTATCTTCATAATGTCCGGCGCATGTCCGCCACCAGCACCTTCTGTATGGTAGGTGTGGATAGCTCTTCCCGCAATTGCGTTGATGGTATCATCAACATAGCCACACTCGTTTAGCGTATCCGTATGAATTGCAACCTGCGTATCAGTTTTGTCCGCAACATTTAGCGCCGAGTTTATTGTAGCCGGAGTTGTTCCCCAATCCTCATGAAGTTTCAAGCCACATGCTCCAGCTTTAATTTGTTCCAGTAAAGCTTCCTCGCGTGAGTCATTGCCCTTGCCTAAGAATCCAAAGTTTAGTGGGTATTCTTCTACAGCCTCAATCATTTTGTGTATATTCCACTCTCCAGGCGTACAAGTTGTGGCATTTGTACCATCAGCGGGACCAGTACCGCCACCAATCATGGTAGTAGTCCCACTACAAATGGCATAAATCGCCTGCTGCGGAGAGATAAAATGAATATGGCTGTCAATCGTACCAGGCGTACAAATTGTATGCTCACCGGAAATTATTTCAGTATTTGAAGAAACAATAATGTCAACATCATCCATCACATTTGGATTTCCTGCGTTTCCAACTCTTAGAATCTTTCCGTCCTTTATTCCAATATCTGCTTTGATGATACCCAAGACAGGATCTAAGACTATTGCATTTGTGATTACTAAATCGGCAGATTCGTCACGCATGACACCGGCTGCTTGACCAAGCCCATCACGTACACTTTTCCCGCCACCAAATACAAGCTCATCTCCATATTTGAGAAGATCCTTTTCAACTTCAATGATCAAATCAGTGTCAGCAAGGCGTACTTTGTCACCAACTGTCGGACCAAACAGTTCAACGTATCGTTTTCTTGCAATTTCAAGAACCATTTTACCCATCACGTTTTATTACAATATTCTTGAAACCCTGTTCTGCCGCCTTTTTCAATGCATCTTCTTTATTTTTTTCCAGTGAACCACTTACGAGACCATTAAATCCATAAACAATTCTTTTTCCAGTGTATTCAGTTAGTTCAACATTTTTTGATTCCCCAGGTTCGAATCTGACGGATGTACCAGCAGGTATGTTCAGATGAAAACCATATGCTTTTTCCCTTTCAAACTCAAGCGCCTTATTTACTTCAAAAAAATGAGTGTGGGATCCAACTTGTATAGGTCTATCGCCAGTGCTTGCAACATTAACTTGAACAGTTTTTTGCCCCTCATTTGCCAGTATGGATTTATCTGCGTGAAAATATTCTCCTGGTATCATATTATCACACAATTGGGTCATGAACTGTGACTAATTTTGTACCATCCTCAAATGTTGCTTCAACTTGAACTGTATGAATAATATCTGTCACACCAGGCAGAACATCGTCCTTTGTTAAGACTGTTTTTCCAGAATTCATTAGATCAGCGACTGATTTTCCATCACGAGCACCTTCTAAAATATGATCAGCAATAAGTGCAACAGATTCCGGATGGTTTAATTTTAAACCCCTTGCTTTTCGTTTTCTAGCAAGTTCAGCTGTCATAAAGACATGTAATTTGTCCATTTCCCTTGGAGTAAGATACATGAGTAAATTTCTGTTATGTGGTATTTATCCTTAAATTATAAATAAAAAAATATAATTCCGTAATACCACTAATTTTTATGTTAATTGTTAATGCTGTTTCGGGAAATATATACGAAAACGCCGAGCTAGCGAAAAAATTTCAAGAAGTAAAACAACATGGAACGTTTAGGCGCCTATTATTGTCTAGAATTGAGATGGAAAAATCACGTTTAAGAAAAAAAACTGAAGATGGATTTGATATTGGTCTAGCGCTTGAACCTGGAAAAAGACTACAACATGGCGATATAATTTTAGAATCCTCAGAAACTATTCTAATTGAACAATTACCGGAAAAGACACTCACTGTTAAATTCAAGGACAGCGATCCAGAGTTATTTCTTCTTGTGGGTCACATTATTGGAAATAGGCATCGTCCAATTTCAATCAATAATGAAACAATTTCCTTTCCTATTCTTGATGATTCTGAAATGGAATTGTTTCAAAGACTGTTTCATGAAGTAATTGATAAAATTGACCTCACAGTAGACGAACAACGCTTTATTCCACATGTTAGTATGGATGTACATGAACACTGATTTTAGCGACTTGAGCTTGATGCAGATCTCCGATTCATTTTTTCCTACCGGACTTTACACAATGTCTAACGGTTTAGAAACATTATTTTCTGAAAAACGAATAGCATCAATTGACGAACTTTATGAATTAATACAGACTAATATTGTACAACAAATTGGACCTGCTGACTGTGTAGCACTTGCTAATGCTTACAATTTTACTGGATCAAAAGATGTTGAAAGGATAATTGAATGTGATAAATTGTTATTTTCAATGAAACTTGTTAAGGAATTACGCGAAGCAACATGTAGATCTGGAACACAGATGATAAAATGTGTTAGTTCTTTTGTTAACAATGACGTCTTAAGTGAGTATTATGAGGCGGTAAAAAACTCCAAAACACCCGGAACACATGCTGTAGTTATAGGTGTTGTATCTAATTCGTTAGGGATTGAAAAACAAAAGGCAGCGTTACATTTTCTTTATGGATTTTCCGTAAGCATGGTTGGTGCAGCACTAAGATTAGGGATGATCGAACACATTCAAAGTCAAAAAATACTGCATCAATTAAAACCTGTTATTGCAGAAACTTGTAACAAATACATTTCAAAATCATTAAGTGAGATGTGGCAATTTGCACCTGAATATGATGTTATACAAATAGCTCATGAGCAGACATTTTCTAAAATGTTTATTACATAAAACTAGTCTTTGCTGATATGAAAAAAAGAATTCCACGCATTGGCATCGGTGGACCTGTAGGATGTGGAAAAAGCATGTTGATTGAAAGAGTCGTACCAATTTTAGCAAAGAATGGTTATCGAATTAGTATTATTTCAAATGATGTTATTTCTAAGGAAGATGCCGATAGAATGAGGCAAAATCTTGCTACTAATCAGGGCTTACTACCTGAAAATTTAGTGATTGGTGTTGCTACTGGTGGATGTCCACATACGGCAATTCGCGAAGATCCGTCAATTAATCTGTCTGTAATTGAAGAGATAGAAAACGAACACAGTGATTTGGATTTAATTATAATTGAAAGCGGCGGTGATAATATTACAACTACGTTTAGTCCTGCCTTGGCTGATTATTTTATTTATATTATCGATGTTTCAGGTGGTGATAAATATCCACGAAAAAGGGGATTGGGTATTGAGACGTGTGATCTATTGGTAATAAACAAAATTGATCTTGCACCACTAGTAGATGCTAATTTGGATATAATGGAACGTGATGCAAAAACTGTTAGAAAAAATAAACCGTACGTACTTGTTAACTGCAAAACTGATGAAGGTGTTGACATTGTAGCCCGTCACATAATAGAAGATGTATTGTTTGAACAACCTCCAAAAAAAATAATCACTAATGCAAAATGACTGATCTAAAATTTGTTGAACCAGATGACATTCCTTCAGAATTCTCAGCATATGACCATAAAGTAGCTCAGCTGGATGTTGGCAAAACAGGAAAAGTTGGATTCATAAGAATAAAACTAGAAAAGGATTCTAAAAAAAATAAAACTGTCGTTACTGATCAATATTCTCAATTTCCACTTTACATCCAAAAGGCACTTTATTATGATGAATTTCTTCCTAGCATGGCCAATTTGTTTATCATGTCGCCATCAGGTGGAATCATACAAGGAGATCGGTGTAGAATAGATATTACGCTAACAAATCAAGCTGTATGTCATATAACAACGCAGGGCGCCACACGAATCTACAAAATGAATTCAAACTATGCTACACAATTGTTCAATATTACTGTAAACAAAGACTGCTATTTGGAATTCATACCAGATCAATTAATTCCATATCAAAATTCACGATATTATCAAAAAGTCGAATTAAACATTGAAGATTCCGCAACCCTCGTATATTCCGAAATACTGACTCCCGGCAGAGTTGCCATGGGGGAATTTTTTTCATACGATATTTGTTATCTAAAAACGATTTGTCGTAATAATGATAAAAAAACTAAATTTTTAGATAATTTTCTTTTAGAACCAAAAAAACAAAAAATGACAACACTTGGCATCTTTGGAAACTATACAGTCTTAGCAACTATTTACATAATTTCAAAAAATAATTCTGTTTTACAAATTAAAGAGAAAATTAATCTGGCACTACAAGATAATGCTGAAGTGAATGGTGGTTGTACCGTGCTGCCACATGACTGTGGTTTAGTTGTTAGATTGTTAGGAAATTCATCCGAGGAAATTAAAACCACAATTTATGGTATTATTAGAATAGTAAGAAAGGAAATTCTTGGCACTTCATTTAATGGTGTAAGAAAAACTTAGAATACTAATACATAATAAATTTCTGTTTAGGTATGAAAGACATATACAAACAATATCTAAAACTAAACAGGAATATTTTCATAGCATTTGCAGTAGATTTTATAGTTTCAGCTATAGTAGCCCAGATGCTTATAGAACAGGAACATTACATCAATGCAACTGTTACTCTTTTAGCTGATCATGGAACATTTTTGTCAATACTTGGTTTTTTGCTATATCTAGATAATCGAAACAAATACAGACTAAATTCAGGAAAAACAAATTGGCCACTACTTAAGACAGATTTAGTAAAAATTATTGCCTCACTAGGTATCGCAGAAATCATTTACACAATAGTTAGGTGGGGATTTCAATTTTACTTTCTAACGGTTGATTATGAGCCATACTTAGCATCAATAACAGGGCAGATTATCGCTGTCGCTATTTACTTGGTTGTTATCAATTTTCTTGTAAAAATTACAAGGTGGTATAAGGATTAACGTTGAAGTTCTTTGAATATTTTTACGCCTTTATAATATATTCTGGAATCAGAATGGGTTCATTTAGAACAATTGTAAATTTTGGGTTTAAGTCAATCCTTCCAGAAAATTCTATCTTTTTAACCAACTCTGGAACTCCAATCAATACTTGATCATGTGTAAGAAGTTTTGAAAGGTTTTCTTTTATCTCATCTATGTCTCTTTTTTTTCTATGCTCTCGTACTAAAAAATCTAGAAAAATTGTAAGTACCTCATTAAGGTTGATCTTTAATTTCTTTTCAATCCTAGCTATTACTAATTGTACTGAATTGAAAAAAATTTCCTCGTCTGATTCATGAGGATAATAATATTTTTGAGAAAATGAATTTTGTGCCTTTTCTCCTTTAATGATAATTTGAATATCTATCAATTTTTTCTAGGAGAAGGTGGTTCTGCTTTTGGTCCGCCAAAGCTATATGTGTTTCCAGTTCCTCTGTATGACTTTGGCCTAACAGGATTACCCTCACGCTCTCCTTTTTTTGTCAAAGATAACCCCGCCATCAATTCTACAATTAATCTATTAGCTAACCCTGAAGTGATGCCTCCATTGTATGAGTTTACATCACTCACGTCATATGCTGGAGAAACTTCAACTAGATCAAATCCAAACGTATCTGGATCAAATGATGTAGATAACAATCTCATCAATCTCATTCCTTCACGAGAAGTCAAACCGTTTGGTTCCGGCTCTCCTGTTCCAGGTGCATATGCAGGATCAAAGGTGTCTATGTCCCAGCTTATGAAAACACCGTCAACGTTATCATTTGCTCTGTCAGCTGCCTCTTTTGCTATTTGATCTATACCAAGCTCTTCAACATCTAACATGGTAAACCATTGAAAGTCTTGGTCTGCCATCCATTTGTAAAGATCAGGTCCTGGCCAATATCCGCGAGGTCCTATCAAGGTATAATTTTTCCCTTTAAGGCAACCTAATTCCATTATTCGGCGAATGTGTGCACCGTGATCGTATTTGAAACCAGTTAGTCCTTGCGGTGCACAATCTGCATGTGTATCGATATGTATCATGCCAATGTTTTTGTGTTTTTTGGCAAAAGCCCGTACATTTGCAAATGTAATAGAGTGATCCCCTCCAAGCATTATTGGCATAGCATCAATATCAAGTACAGATTTCACCTTGTCCGTCATTCTTCTTAACGATTCAATCACATCTCCAGGTGATACATTGACATCTCCATAGTCTGCAACTTTGAATACTCCAAATGGATCAACACCCGTTTCTATGTTGAAATGTTCGTACGGAGGTGATGGGACTGTTGATGCTGCCCTAATTGCTCTAGGACCATAACGTGCACCGGGTCTAATTGTAGTTCCAAAATCAAACGGTTCACCAATTATTGCAATGTCCGGCTTTGATTTCTGTAATTCTTGCTGATTTTTTAAAAGCGGTAATTTCAAAAATGTTGGTATTCCACAAAAAATTGGTTCTGGTGCGCCCTTGTAATCATCACCATAAGCTTCCATTCCCAATTTGTTTCAAAATTTAGTGTGTTAGAATATAATTAAATTTGCCTATTGCCACAAAACTTTTTTTATAGAGAAGTTCATGCAAAGTTAATGGTTCAAGTAACTACGCCTCAAGAAATAGAAAAAGAATCAAAGAGGACAATTGAGGCTTTATACGGTAATAGTATAAGTAATTTTAAAATTCGTGAGGTTTTTGCACTTCCGGAATTTGGCCCACGTGTAGCTTGGGATGTTCAAGTTACCTTCAGTCTTGAAGGCAAAAAAAACACCGTCGATTTAGAAATTCAAGAAAAAAGCGGTAATGTAACAAATGCAAGGCTAATTGACACAATGGATCCCATTTAATGTGATCTGTTATATTGTTGATTTTGTGAAAACTAGCATGGATATCAAGGAGTTTTTAGCGGATTTTGTGGCGGATGAGCAGGAAAAGAATACATCACCAAAGGATTATGAAAAAATGGAAAAACAGGAGCAGCAGGTCATTTTAACGCTAGAAATGCTGGATAAGTTTCAATTTCTCCAACTAGAGCAAATTTGTAAGGAAGTTTGTGGAAGAATACCCAGTCCTCCACGTGTTTATGATAAAGTCATTAACGTTGAGTACGAGCATCACATAAACAGGGATGATTATACCAAATTCATTTTAAAGGAAATGGAATTTTCTGAAATTAAGAATTTTGCTACTAAATACAACATCCTAAAATAGCGATCATGGTTGGTGTAGCACTAAGATTAGTTTGATATCCATACTAGTTTTCACAAAATCATCTAATAATAGAGCGATCTGGAAAAATAAATCAATTCTTAAATAATAAAAATATCGCGTATATTAGTTTGGCAGAATTTACAGATTTTGGCATTGTCGTAGCTATATTTTTGGCAGGGTCAGTAATTGCAGGCTCCCTCATGTGGAAACTTGTACAGAAAAGTGGCCGAAGATTAATTGTAGCAGGCAGAAGCCTTCCCCTGTTTTTGGTGGGAACAATGTTGGCAGCCCAATCAATTGATGGAAACTCATCATTAGGTAATATGGCGCTTGTCTGGGAATTTGGATTTTATGCTGGAGCAGTATTGCCGATTGGACTTGGTGTATGTCTGCTGCTAGTTGGTATCTTCTATGCTAAGCGTCTTAACTTTATGCAAATGTTTACTTTGCCTGATTTCTACTTTAGACGATTTGGAAATGGAGCAGAAGGCATCTCATCAGTATTAATGATTATCAGTTTTGTTATTTTAGTTGCTGGAAACTTGGCAGCGGCTGGCTTGATTTGTGAATTGGTATTTGGCGTAAGTTACATTTGGGGATTGCTTATCGTCGCAACAGTTGTCTTGATATACACATTCTGTGGAGGCTTGTTTTCCTGTGCGGCTACGGATCTTTTCCAAGTTCATATTGCTATTGTGGCATTTTGGGCTGCTTTCATCTTCTTTGCAGGGGGATATGCCGATACACCGTGGGCAGAAATTTCAGATTCGTTCCCAGATGGCACTATGGACTTGACGGCTCTGTATGTTATAGAAAATGGTGCGTTGCTTAATTGGGCAGCATTATTTGCCTTGGGACTTGGTGATGTAATAGCTCTAGACTTTATGGAAAGGGTGTTTGCTGCTAAAAACCCGAAGGTAGCTCGGCGTGGTGCACTTTGGGGAGGCGGCTTGACATTGTTCACAGTAATTCCCACAAGCATGTTGGGAATGATTGCGATGTTCTATCTGCCTTCGCTTGAAGATCCAGGAATGGCTATGCCTTTGCTTGCAATGGAACACATGCCATTTGCAATTGGGGCGGCAATGCTGATTGGAGTTCTTGGAGCGGGAATGTCTACTGCAAACGGAGGTCTGCTTGGAATTTCGGCTGTAATTTCGCGTAATCTTATACAACGTATAATCCGGCGACGGTGGCTCAAGAGGGATGCATGGAGTGACAACAAATTATTGTGGATAACACGAATTTGTGTTATACCAATGTTTGGAGTTGGTGTACTTCTTGCTTGGGTAGCTCCAAACCCTGGATTTTACTTGATTCTAGCTTTTGATGTTGTGTTTGCAGGAGCATGGGCTCCGTTAACACTTGGATTGTTTTGGAAGAAATCTAACATGCCAGCTGCAGTTGTTGCACTACTTGTAGGCTCTGGAATAAGACTAATCTTCTGGATTGATATGGAGACAACGGGCTATCTTGCTGTAGAATATGCGGGCTTGGATAGTATGATTCCACCTATCATTGCATTCTTCTTATTCATTGCAGTTGCACTAGCTACACAAAAGAATTATCCTGGCAAGGAACGACACGATGTCAGAGATTATGCACCACCTGTGGAAGACGTTATTGCAGGTGAGGACTTAAGGGGTTTCAAGCCAGGTCCTCAAACTAGTACACCTGCTTAAGTCAAAATTTAATAGGAAAGGGTTTTTTCTTTAATTTTCCAAATTTATTTGTAATCTTATTTCTGTAGTGAAGAGCTCTTCTATCGTCTGGACTCAGCTTTAGAGCTTTGTCATAGTAAACTAAAGCCTCAGAAAATCTCCCCAAATCGTAAAGCAGCTTTCCTTTGTAACTCAAAGTGTAGAAGAAATTAGGATTAATCTCAATTGCCTTGTCGCAATAAGTCATGGCTTCTTCGTATCTTTTCTGATGTTCAAGGATCCAAACCATACTGCCAAGAGCCCTCAAATTTTTTGGTTCTATAGCTATCGCACGTTTACAAAAAAATTCCGCCTCCTGGTATTTTTTTTGCGAGTTTAATGAAACAGCTTTGCCGTATAACGCCTCAACGTTTTCTGGTTCAATTTTTAACAGATTCTCATACGATGAAACTGCCCTATGGTATAAACCAACTCGCTCAAACACAACTCCCTTCTTCAGTATTGCCTCAGTACATTTTGGGTCAATTTTTAGTGCTCTGTCATACAATGATACAACTTGCTTGTAAGAAAAACCGGCTACATCAAGAGTATAGCCTTTTGCTACCAGTGCTTTTACATTGTTTTTATCAAGATCTAATGCTTTATCGTAATACACAATAGCTTCTTGGTGATTGTTTGCTTTTGTAAGATCTACCCCCTCGTTATAATATGACATTGATTCTTTTGCATCGACTTTAATTGCCCGGTCAAACCACAACAAACTCTCCTTGGTTTTACCCAATTTTGCTAGGGCTCGACCTGTTTCATACATTGCACTTGAATTTTCTGGCTCAGCCTCTAATGTTTTTTCAAAAAATTTTACTGCATCTTCATATTTGCCAATCTTGCCAAACTGTACACCCTCATTGTATAATGCCAACACATGTTTACGATCTGTTTGTAAAACTTTATCAAAGAAGCTGATTGCCTTCTGATGTTCACCCATTTTTCCAAGTACTAAACCCTTGTAAAACAATGCGTGAAGATATAGCGGATCTTCTTCCAGAACTTGATCACAGTATTTCATCGCCTCATCAAATCTTGATAACTCATAAAGAGTAGCAGCCTTATGCGATAATGCAATCAAGCTTTTTGGATTAATTTTTAAAAGTTTGTCAAAAATTGATAGTGCCATTTTGAATTTATTTTTCTTGAATAATGAAACTGCTTCATAGATTAATTCGTCTGATTCTTTTGGCGAGTTCTTAAATTTCATTACAGATAGTCAATTTTTCTGTTAATTGAAGTTTTTTGATTAATAACTACTTTTTAATGGCTTGATTCCAAATCCATCACATGAACAAAGGTGATGTGGTTGCTATAATGTTCATGCTTATGGGTTTTGTTCTAACACAGCTACAGCCACCTGATCCATTTTATGTAGGATTAGGGATTGGAACTATTGCAATGGCATGTATTTGGTTGCTCTTTAGAATTACTCGCGATTATAGAAAAAGATAATTTTTTAAAACAAGTGTTAGTATGGTTTGTGTTGAAAAAAGATCATTATTGTTTTTCATGTGGTAGACTATCTTTTGAAAACAAGAAATCTAGATTACTGCAAATTATTGGTTCATTTGTAGTAATTACGTGCATTCTTGTATTTGCATAAATCATTATTCTTTTTAAAATCAACAAAAAATTTTTTGATCCATTTTATTAATTACTCACAAGTAAAGCAATGATTGAGCATTCCAAAAGGTATTCTTGCAGATGATATCACGAATGCTGGTAGGGGTGAGACATTGATCGGTAATCTATTAGCAGCCAGCATGCTTTCTGACGCGATAAAAACATCATTTGGACCTTGTGGATTAGAAAAAATGTACATAGATATCATGGGAGAATCTATAATTACAAAAGATGGTGGAACATTCTTACGAAAGATAGACGTTGAACACCCGTCAGCAAAAGTTGTCATTGACGGAGCAAACACAGTGGATAACAGCGTTGGAGATGGTACAAAATCTTCTGTCATTTTAGTAGGCAGTCTTGCCAAAAACGCGATTGAATTAATTAAACTGGGCATTAGCCCAGCTGTAATAATCACTGGTTATCAACGAGCAACAGAATTATCCCTAGAAACTTTAAACGAAATATCTGAGACTAGGAATTTAGAAAAGGGAATATTTTTCGACTTGGTAAGAACGGCTCTAAGTTCAAAATCAATGTCGTCTCTAGTTGATGATTCAGAAAATCTCTCGAAAATTATAGTAGATGCTGTTTGTAGTATATGTGATTTAAAAACAAACTACATTGAAGTGGATGATATTAAAATTGAAGAAAAACTTGGAAGTGCGTCTGATACTAAATTAGTTAAAGGGGTCATAATTGACAAAACGATCGATAACAGTCTTATGCCTAGGCAAATTTCCAATGCAAAAATCATTTTGATCAATGAGGAATTAGATGCGGTTAGAACTAAAACAGAATCAGAAATTATTATTACATCACCAGAACAAATGTCATCATTTCTAGAAGCAGAAAAAACTGAGGTACTGAGAAAAGTAAAAAAAATAGCCGAGTCTGGTGCAAATGTGGTTTTTTCCCGAAAGGGAATATCCGATATGGCACAAACCTACTTTGCAAGAAATGGAATTATTTCCTTGAGACGTGTAAAGGAAAATGATCTATTTTGGCTTGAAAAAGCAACTGGAGCCAAAATATGCCAGACTATTGAGAAAATATCTCCAAATGAAATTGGAACTGCAAACCATGTATATGAAAAAGAAATAGGGGATGACAAAATGGTCTTTGTTGAAGGATGTAAAAAACCAAAATCTGTGACGATTTTAATCCGCGCACATTCCAAAAAATATCTTGACGAGTTTCATAGAACTATATTAGATGGAATTTATGTTTTGCGTGATTTTATCCAAAACCCAAAAATTGTAGGTGGCGGAGGTGCATTTGAAGCAATTGTTGCAAATAAGATTAGAAAAGTTATGACTTCTGTGGATGGAAAGGAGCAATTAGCAATGGCAAAATTTGCAGATTCATTAGAACAAATACCTTTAACATTGGCAACAAATGCAGGCATGGACTATCTTTCCACTTTATCAGCTCTTCGCTCCAAGATCTCTAGTTCTAATAATGGCAGATGTGAGTGGTATGGAATTGATACTAATCAAAGAAAAATTACTGAAACATTCTCTAAAAAAATCTTCGAACCAAAAATACTAAAAGAACAAGTTATCAAGACCACAAATGATGTAATCTCGATTTTATTAGGAATTGATGATATTTTTATGAAAACACCTGAAATGTTTACGCATACTCATGCTAATGGTCCAACACATACCCACAAAGGAGGAAGTCTAAAACACGAACACCATAATGAAAGATTAGATAGATTAGGTAAAGAGCAACGTGGACCACACCATTACTATTAGGAAAATTTTTGAGGTTATTCAAATATGACATTAAGCATTTACGTTGACGGTTCCGGTGGAACAAATTCAGGCTATGGATTTTTTGTTAAGGAGACTGGTGAATCGAATTATGAAAATAAACCAGAAATTACTAATAATCAAGCAGAATACATGGCAATAATTTCCGCATTAAAAAAATTTGAAAATTCAAATGACGAAATTATAATTTACAGTGATTCAAAGAATACAGTAAACCAACTAAATCATGAATTTGCAATTAATAACGAAGAACTCCGTTCTCTAGCGAGAGAGGCCTGGTCACTAATGGCAAAATTTTCCAATCTTAAACTTACGTGGGTTCCAAGAAGTGAAAATCTTGCTGGTAAAATGCTAGGCAGTTAGATAATCATGAATAGCTTTATTACAGAAAATTAGTTGAGCAAGTTCATCACAATGTCTGAATCAGTATTTCTTTCTCCAAAATCTATCGCGGTAATAGGTGCATCTGATAAACAAGGTAGCGTAGGTCGTGCAATTACATCTAATATTATGAATGGCTACAAAGGAACAGTCTATCCGATTAGCCCAACAAGAGAAACGGTTTTTGATCAAAAAGCGTACAAGAGTGTTCTGGATGTTCCTGATCCAATTGATCTTGCGGTTGTGATCACAAAGAACACTATAGTTCCAATAGTTCTAGAGGAATGTGGAAAAAAGGGAATCAAGGGTGCTATTGTAATCACTGCGGGATTCAAAGAAGTAGATGAAGAAGGGAAAAAACTAGAACAAAAACTGAAAGATATTGCCACCAAGTACGGTGTAAAAGTCATTGGTCCAAACTGTCTTGGCGTAATGAATCTGGATCCAAAAACTATGATGAACTCTACCTTTCTAAAAATAACTCCCAAGTCTGGTCAAATTGCTCTTGTGTCACAAAGCGGTGCAATTTGTGCAGCACTTGTAGAAGACGCAAGTGCACAGGGAATTGGATTTTCTGCAGTTGTTAGCATGGGAAACAAGGCAGACATGACAGAGAATGACGTATTAAAAATGCTAGCAGACCACGAACAGACCAAGGTAATTGTGATGTATCTAGAAGACATGGGTAACGGTCAAGAGTTTCTTAAAGTCTGTAAGCAAATTACTAAGTACAACGAAATTAAAAAACCAGTTCTAGTCTTGAAGGCAGGTAGAAGCCCTGAGGGTGCCAAGGCAGCGATGTCCCATACAGGTGCCTTGATGGGCAAAGATGAAATCTATGACGCTGTACTCAAACAGTCAGGTGCCATTCGAGTTGACACTATGGAGGAACTTTTTGATTATGCAACCGCATTTTCTAAACAGCCACTTCCTACAGAAGGTGATCTTGTAATCGTTTCAAATGCTGGCGGTCCAGCAATCATTTCAACTGATTCATGCTCTAAACTTGGAATCAAAATGGCAGAGATTGAAGAGATTAGACCAAAAATAGATGCGGTTATTCCACCTTGGGGCAGTTCAAGAAACCCGGTTGACATAGTGGGTGATGCGGACTTTAACAGATTTGAAAATGTTTTGAACGAAGTTCTTGCACACAAGAATGTTGGTTCTGTAATCTCAATGTGTACTCCTTCTGCAACATTGGATTATGACAAGCTTGCAGAAGTAATTGTAAAAATGTCAAAAAAATACAAGAAAACAATGCTTGCAAGTTTAATGGGCTTAGACGAAGGAATAACAAATAGAAAAATTCTTGCAAACGGTGACGTTCCGTATTATACATACGCAGAGGGTTCCATTCGTACACTCAAGGCAATGCTTCGATTTGTTGAATGGATAAAAACTCCGGAAGGTAACATTACAAAATTTGAAGCCGACAGGGAAAAAGTCAAGAAAATATTTGACAAAGTAAAACAGGAGGGAAGAACCAACCTTCTTGAAGAGGAGGGTCTTGAAATTTTAGGTTCCTATGGATTTCCACTCCCAAAAAATATTCTTGCAAAGACGGAAGATGAGGCTGTCGAATCTGCAAACAATATTGGATATTCTGTCGTCATGAAGATTGCTTCACCACAAATAGTTCACAAATCAGATGCCGGTGGTGTTAAAGTTAACCTGACAAATGATGAGGAAGTTCGTAACGCCTTCAAAGAAATTGTTGGTAATGCCAAAAAATATGACAGTAACGCCGAAATCAAAGGAGTTTTGGTTGTTGAGATGGTCAAGGGTGGCAAAGAGATGATCATAGGCTCCAAGCTTGAGCCTGGATTTGGTCCAGTTCTTATGCTCGGCATGGGTGGAATTTATGTTGAAATCTTGAAAGATGTTACGTTCAGACTTGCACCTGTGACTGACCAAGAAGCGAACGATATGATTTCATCAATCAAGACAAAGAAGCTGTTAGAAGGAGTGAGGGGTGAAAAACCTTCTGATGTAGAAAAACTTTCTGAATGTATTCAACGGTTATCACAGCTTGTCACTGATTTCAAAGAAATTAAAGAACTTGACATGAATCCAGTGTTGGTCATGGAAAAAGGTGAAGGCTGTAAAATATTGGATGTAAGAATTGGTATCTAAATTAGCTAGAGCTACGACCAAAATACTTTTAGAATATTTATAATAGAATTGAGTAGTTAAGATATGCAAAAAACAGTAAGGCCTATCAGAACTGGTGAAGAATACATTGAAAGTTTGAGAGGTCGTAATCTCAAAGTTTACTTGTTTGGTGAACTTGTCAAAGAACCTGTTGACCATCCAATAATTCGCCCTTCAATAAACGCAGTTGCAAAAACTTATGATCTTGCTGTTGAAGAAGAAGATCTTGCATCTGCCAAATCATCTATCACAGGAGAACGAGTAAACCGCTTCTTACACATTGCTGAAAGTGCACAAGATGTAGTTCTACAAAACAAGATGCAGAGAAAGCTAGGTCAACTTACTGGTACCTGCTTCCAAAGATGTGTTGGTATGGATGCACTAAACTCACTTCACTCTACCACATTTGAGATGGATGAAAAACACGGAACAAAATATCATAAAAGGTTGTTAGAATTTATCAAGATGGTTCAGCATGAAAATGTAGTAATTGGTGGAGCCATGACTGATGTCAAGGGCGACAGAAGCAAGGGACCAACTGAGCAAGAAGATCCTGACATGTTTCTTCATATCGTAGATAGAGATGACAAGGGTGTTTACATTTCTGGCGCAAAGGCTCACCAGACTGGCTGTATTAACTCTCATTGGATGATTGTTATGCCGGCCATAAGATTGACTGAAAAAGATAAAGATTATGCAATTGTTGGCTGCATTCCAGTAGACGCTCCGGGAATAACTTACATCTATGGCAGGCAGTCATGTGATACAAGAAGTATGGAACCTGGTGATATGGATCAAGGTAACTCTCAATTCTCTGGTCAAGAAGCAATGGTAATCTTTGACAGGGCTTTCATTCCAAATGAATTGATCTTCATGGATGGTGAGTACGAATTTGCATCTATGTTAATTGAGAGGTTTACATGTTATCACAGACGAAGCTATGTTTGTAAGACTGGTGTAGGTGACGTTCTTATTGGTGCTGCAGCTTCTATAGCAGACTATAATGGTATACCTAATGTTTCTCACATCAAGGATAAACTAGTTGAGATGACTCATCTAAACGAGACAATCTACGGCACGGGAATTGCGTCATCGTATCAATCTCATAAAATGAAGTCTGGAGTTTGGCAAAACGACGATATGTTAGCAAACGTGTGCAAACACAACGTCACACGCTTCCCTTATCAAATAGGCAGGTTTGCCCAAGACATTGCTGGCGGACTAATGGTTACACTGCCATCTGAAGCTGAATTTAGAAGTCCAGAAACAGGACCGCTACTCAAAAAATACCTGAAGGCAAGAAAGGGTGTTGACGTTGAAAACAAGATGAGAATTTTACGTTTGATTGAAAACATGACCATGGGTAGAAATGCTGTGGGTTATCTTACAGAATCAATGCATGGGGCAGGCTCACCGCAAGCCCAGAGAATTCAAATTGCACGCATAATGCAACTAGGTTACAAGAAAAAACTTGCAAAAGATCTGGCTAAAGTCCAAGAGAAAGGCGAAGAAACCCTAGAAAACGCTGATTACTTCAAACGAGTTTTCAAATTAGACAATTCTAAAGAATAATCTTATTACTTTTTTTCTTCAGATTCTTTTTCCTTGTCAAGAAAAAATTCCGGTATGCCTTCTGATTTAGTATTTTCTTCATCAAGTTTATCAGTAGGTTTTTTTTCTTGGGTGGTAAAATCTTTTGATTCAGAATATTCTGCATCTTTAGGTAGTTGATCTATTTTCTCGTTAGGTTGAGATTCGTTAAAATCATTAATTTCTGACTCTGCTTTTACTTTCTCTAATAATGCTTTCTTCTTGCTTTTTGTAATTTGTCTAATTATCATTATTCCTATAATTACGACAATGATAATGTAGTTAATCGGTGGTTGCAAAATTTTTGTAATATATCCTACTTGTGGAATTACATATACGACTGTTCCAATATATTCCTCTTCAGTTATGGGATAGTCCGTTCCTACTATAGAATTTTGATTATTGTCACCTTTTGTTCTCAATGTTAATGGATCGTCATCAACAACCGCAACTACTCTATGGACAATCACCTTATCGTGATCTTTTGGTCTGTCAAATACAATAATATCTCCAATTTTCACGTCTTCAAATAATGCATGTCCAGAAATTACTATAATATCATACATAGCTAATTCTGGATACATACTTCCGCTAGAAACCACATAGAATGGATTTTGTGCGCCAAAATAAGCCGTAAGACCAATCCAAATTACTGCAACACATGCAGCCACAATGATAATGTCCTTTACTATACCCCTGATTGAGCTTGTAGTCAATTCACGTTTTTTCCTTTGTGATGATAAGATAAATCTTGCTTCTAAATTTTGGTTCCACAACTCTCACAGAATTTTGAATCTGGTTTATTATCAAAATTACAGCTTGGGCATCTCAATCCCTGCTGTGCAGATACACCCGCTGTGGTTATCTGAGAATCTCCAAGTAAAATAATCTCACCGACTTTTTTTATTCTCTCCCAGTTAATACTCACATCATTGCCCTCATTATCTGAAATAACTAAAATTATCTGATTGTTGGAATCTACACCTACCTGTTTGGCTATTCCGATTTGTTTGGCATTCCCATCAAAGACTGACATGCCAGAAATCGAACTGAATGAATCTACCGGCTTGGTTTCAGTGTCAGTTTCTCCAAAATCTAGTGGCTGTTCAACAACATCATCAAATGCATGGTATTGATCATCAGATTCTTGCTGAGTATCATTCATTGGTTCCTGAACAGTCTCTGTTTGTGTCTCAATTGGTTTTGCGTAACCTACATCACCTAATTCATTTGGTTTCTTAAATTCTCTATATTCCGCAATGGAAGAACCACACGTAATACAAAGATATTGCCCCCTCTCTGCAAGAATCAAATTCTCAGCCACTTCCTCGTTGGGATTTTCGTACTCAATTTTTGGAGCTCCTTCATATTCTTTATCGCAAGTATTGCATGTGTACTTTTTGATGTCTTCTACATCTAACCTTCCAATTGGCGCTAAAAAGAGATCAGGACCGCCCAGATTTCCTTTTCTTTGTTGTTCATCAGTTACTTGCGCTATTACAAATCCGCCAGAACCTCTTAATTTTTTAATCCGTAAATCTTCACTCATATCTCCACTTACCTAAAATGTCATTTAAGTATATTTCATTAATTTGTAATTAAGATTCAATGAAAAGTTGCGATTTTTACACCCAACCTATTTAGGTATGATTTCTTGATAATGTTGTTGTGGCGATAAGCAAAGTTTCGGATTCAAAAACTTGGGAAATTGATGTTGTTAATTCACCTGTACCTGTTTTTGTTGATTTCTGGGCTGAGTGGTGTGGACCATGCAGGATGGTTGGACCAGTTGTAGAGGAACTGTCTGGTGATTATGACGGGAAGATTAAATTTGTAAAAGTAAATGTTGATGAAGCTAATGAATTAGCATCAAAATACAACATTTTCAGCATACCTACCTTGATGATATTTAACAAGGGAGAAATTGTTGCCCAGCAAGTAGGTGCTGCATCTAAAGAAACCTACAAAAATATGATTGACAAGGTAATAGAAAACCTCTAGCCTCAAATTATTTTCTTGATAGAGCCTAAAGTAATTATAATTGTAATAAATTATTAGATTTTATATGTCTCTAGGAGAAGTTGATACCCTAAACCTTTTGTCGGATAAATTAAATAATTTATTTGATGAATCCCAGGATTATTACGAATCTTTTCTTGATGCTAACAATTTGTACAAAAAAGGAAAGTTAACGGATAAGGAGTTCTTTCAAAAACTAGGTGACTATGTTGTTGCATATTCTGCATTAGAATTTTTATCAATCAAAGTTATTTTTGAATTAAAAAAATCAATTGACAAAATGGCAGGAGGCTTAGCACAAGGAGGAACACAATCTCCAGGCTTAATGCCGGGAATGGGCACACCGGGAATGATGGCTGGTGGTATGCCAGGACCACGTCCTGGTACGGCACAAAACCCCGTTGGTGGTCCAGCGTCTGTAATCTCCGCTGGAGGTGGTTTTAATAGTGCAGGAACGTTGCCTACTCCCGATCCATCACTAGTACCTAAACAATCTGGTGGAAAATGTTCTTCATGTGGTTCTGATTTACGACCAAACGCAAAGTTTTGTACTAGTTGTGGAACTAGAATGTAATTTTTGTGGATAGCATTCTATTATTACTGATCAACACCACATTCAGTACAAAATCTAGCAGAAGCAGAAATTTTCTTACCACATTCTGAACAAAATTTAGTTTCAGCATCAGGATTTGTGTTTGCGCTACCATAAAGCTTTCCCGAAAGCAGAGCCCCAGATGGTTCATATTTTTCATCATCAATAACTTGGGCTGGTGCAAAATCCTTTTCCTCAATATAGTTCATTAGCCTTGGCATTGTTTCTTCTTTGTTATTTGGGTCAGGAACTATGTCCCCCAACCAAAACGCAAATCGCTTAAGCGTAAGATCAGGGGTTGAAAACGTTAGTGTGTGACTTGACATATACTGTTCTGCAGCTTCTTTGCTATTGAAGACTTTCATGTGATATAGTTTCCTAGTTTATGTATAATGTTTTCTAGGTGGTGGACTGGAAGGGAATTGAACCCTTGACAACCGCGTTGCGAACGCGGCATTATACCACTAAATCACCAGCCCTCAATATTCATCATTAAATCAGTTTTTATTCATTTGCTCAACTACAAATATCGGATTTTATAATAGAATTAGATGACATGTGATACGGTGATTGTTGGCTCACATGTAGTTCTGCCCACAGGAATAATTGACAAAAATCTAGTTTTAGATGATGGTAAAATAATTGGTTTGACAAATGAGATGCCGTCAGCCGATAGAAAAATTAATGCAGATGGGTTGCTTGCTATACCAGGTGTTATTGACCCACATGTACACTATGGGGTTTATTCTCCCATAGAACATGCTGCCAAATCTGAATCACACGCAGCTGCAATTGGTGGAATTACTACTATGATGCGAATGCTTCGGCTAGGAGATTCGTATAAGAATTCATTATTGCCACAGTTAAACGCAAGCTCAAAATCTCATTATGTAGATTATGCGATTCACGCGTCAATTTTTAATTTGAAACAAGCAGATGAAATGCAATATTGTTTAGAAAATGGTGTTACCTCCTTCAAGTTATACATGAATCTAGGAGGAGAAGTTGATCATGTTTACATGGATATGGAACCAGGAAAAAATCTATTACAGGAAGAACATGTAGAAGTAACTTCCGAAATTGTTCAAAAAGTTGTGAAAAATGCATCTTTACTTGGTTGTCCTGTTTTGGTTCATGCAGAAGATTACGAAGAATGTGGTTGTGGAATAAAAAAGGCTAAGGAAAAAAATCTAGATGGGCTTCATGCGTGGTCTGAAAGCAGACCTTCCGAATCGGAAATAAAATCAATTAAAACTATTTCAAAATATGCTCGAGATTCTAACTGTGTTCTTTATTTTGCTCATATAGGTTCACGTCGTGCTTTAGAACAAATTAGCGAAGAAAGAAAAAATGGAACGAAAATTTTTGTCGAGACATGCCCTCATTATTTAACACTCTCTCATGAAAACCAAGAAGGTTATCTTGCTAAGGTAATGCCACCAATCAGAAGTGAAGATGATGTTTTGTCCGTCTGGAATGCAATTAGTCAAAACCAGATAAATACAATTGGAACGGACCATGTTGCAAATCAGTTAAAACTCAAACTAGATGGAAATACGGTTTGGGATGCTCTTGCAGGTTTTCCAGGTATTGGAACACTATTACCATTAATGCTAAGTGAGGGTGTAAACAAAAATAGAATTTCCGTCTCTCAATTAGCAAATCTCACTAGTATGAATGCTGCAAAAATTTTTGGTATGTATCCTGCAAAAGGTTCGCTTGAACTTAATTCTGATGCAGATATTACATTAGTTGATCTAAAAAAAGAGCAGAAAGTAACAACCGACCTATTTGGAGGTTTTTCTGATTATATTGTTTATGAGGGATGGAAATTGAAAGGCTGGCCGGTTAAAACCATTATTCGTGGTCAAACCGTTTCTGAAGATTCTCAAGTTATAGGTAAATGTGGTTACGGCAAACTTGTATCTAGAAAAACCAATTCTACTTGATTACATCAAACTTGCCAGTTGATCTGGCTTTGTAGATAATATCCGGTTTTCTGGTGAAAATACCTACCTCTAAAACTCCAGAAATTTTCTTAATCTTTTCCTGTAATAATTTTGGTTTTTTTATCACGCCAAAATTACAATCAAGAATAATGTTCCCATTTTCTGTAATGAATGGATAGCCCCTATCAAGCGTTCTGATACGTGATCTGCCACCAATTTTTGAAATATGTTTGGCTACCGTGTTTCTAGCTAAATGATGAACTTCAACTGGAACATCTCTGTTGAAATTTGTAACAAATTTTGAATCATCTGCCATGATTACAACTTTTTTCGCTGCATTAATCAGAATGTTTTCTCTTAGTAATGCACCTCCACCGCCCTTTATCAAATTTTTTCCTTTGTCAATCTGATCAGCCCCATCAAAAACAATATCAATTTTATCTAGAACAGTATCTATAAGATGTAATTTTCCCTTTTCAGCTTCTAATTTTATTTGCAAAGAAGTTGGAATGCATTTTATACTGAATTTATTTTTTTTCACAAACAATGATAATGATTTTACAAACGCAGTGGCAGCTCTGCCACTACCTAATCCTATCGTTTGGTGATTTTTTACAAGTTTGAGTGCATCATTTGATAATGCCTTAATGGCATCATCATATGTCAATTATTCTACCTCAGCCTGATCTAAGTTGGACAACGATTGTTCTATTCTTTTTTTAATTTCACTGAGATCACCATCATCTTCTTCCACATTATTATCGTCTGATGATATGTCGTCAGTCATAGTTACCTTTTCTGATTTTTCTACTTCCAAACCAGAAAGAATTACTTCTTTTTCATTATTGTCAGATTTTTTTACATTTGAGCCAGTATGCACCGAACAATGCTTGTTAGAAAACTTTGGATTGTTACAGTCAGGATATTCACAAACATTAGATTGTGTTACTTGTACCTCATTTACATTTCCTTCAATTTTAACTACTTTCTCATTATCATTAGATTCCATGTGTTGTATTTTTGATACAGATGGTTTGAATTTTCTACGGAAAAACTCCGGAAGTTCATTTGGCACCTGAGTTAGAGTAGTGATTTCAAGAGGCAAGTGATTATTTGAGGTTAGTTTCATATCTGATGTGTAAGCAGATTTTTTCTTATTTTTTTGAACTGATGATTGCATGTTTAATGCTGATTTTTGTATTTGTCGCTCTGTCCGTTTGTTTGATGGAGCTATTTTTGATGACATTTCTTGTAATCTTTCATCTATCCTCGATAATTTTTGTTCCATAGCCGCGAATAGTCCTTCATCCAAAGGATTTGTCCCTGTATGTCTCATCGCTTTTCCTATTTCCTCTATCTTAGTTACTACTACCGCTAGTTGATGCTGATATCTTGTTAAAAGCTTGTCTCGTTGGATTTTAGTTAAATGAGAATCTTGCTGGTAAACCCTAAAAATTGTTTTTGTAAGAATATCTCGTTCTATAATTAATGAGTTAGCCTCATTTTTAAAACCATATTCAATTTCTTGCATTTACGTATACCATTTGATCCAAGAGTACTTTCTTCGTTTAGAATCAGGGAACCCACAACTCGCACAAGTGTGATGACGTAAATGAAATGAGTTTTTACCACATCGTCTACATCTGATGTGTACTTTCTTTCTAGTAAAACCACCCATCGATGTTGTTCCTTTCACCATTTTGTTATCACCTTTATGCAGGAGGCGGAGATATCATTACTACGTTATCTCCTCTCACAACTAGGGATCCTAGACTATTGGAATCGCCCTCAGAAAGGATCTCTTCTGCTTGGTCGAGTAGCAGGTTCATGTGTTGATCAAAGCCAAGAAGATTACCTCTAATGGTCTTGTTTCCTTTCAGCTTGATCAGTACTATTTTGTTAATACTTTCATCCAGTACTTTTACTGCCATATCAACGGACATTATATCACTTATTGAGAACTCTATTGACGGATTATATTAAACATTCATTGGTGAAACTTTCGGTGTTAGTCAGTAAGTCAAGATTGACACTCTTTTGCCAGGTTTCTAACAATTTCTGCAAGAAATTTCTCTCCGTCCTTCTTTGTTGCACTCGTTGGGTCACCCCACACTCCGTTCTTTGCAACCTTAGGAAATCCGCCTGACTCTGTAGAAAGTTTCTTAATTCTTTGTATTTCCTTCTCACTCATCCCCTTTGTTATTAACCCCTTTTTCGCCTTTTTCATCTTGACCTTGTCTGAAATAGCCAGCATTAGTGATGTTTCCACAAAGCCTGCATGGTCAAATTCATGCTTCATAAAATGCCAATAGGAGTAATATCTTAGTTTGATGATTTTTCTCCAATATGATAATGGTGTAGTGGAATGCTGTACAGCCCTGGCATTTCCGTGATGACCATTTAGAATTACAACAGATTTAATTTTATTTTTTACTAGCGAATGGAAAATCTCCTTTAGGAGATCTGGAAGTAGTGTATCTGAAATACTAGCATTGAATAAAGGGGCATGCTCCTCTGAAACTCCGTAACTAATAGTTGGAAAAACTATGAAGCCACATTTTTTTGCCAAACGTGAAGCAATCTCTGTAACAATGTCAGAGTCAGTTGTTATTGGTAAGTGAGCGCCATGTTGTTCAATAGAGCCAACAGGAATTATGATTGTAGGTTTTTTTGACTTGATTAATTTTCTAAATTCTGGATCATAAAGCTCGCTAGCGTCCATTACTTTCACTTTGACTTGGTGTGAACTTTTCTCCAGCGAACTTCTAATTTGTTATCCAAATGCATCTTTACAGCCTTCAAAAGGGTAGTTGCTTCCAATTTCTGACCTCTCTTTTTTATTGACTCGAGAGTGTCCTCTGGGATTACTTTGAAGGAATCTTGGAAGATTATTGGTCCCTGATCAAGGTTTTCTGTTACATAGTGTGATGTTACACCGACAATTTTTGTTCCTCGCTCAAATGCCTGTGCATATGCCAGCGAGCCTGGAAATGCCGGAAGTAAAGATGGATGGATGTTAATTATTCTATTTGGATACCGCCAGACAAAGTTTGGTGTCAAAATTCTCATATATCTTGCCAGAACAATCAGATCCACCTGATATTTTTTACAAATTTTGAGTAGTTTCTCTTCAGCCTTCTCTTGGCTTCTGTCTTCAATAACAACAAATGGAATTTTTGCCTTTTTTGCAAGTGGTGCAAGCGCTCTTTCCGTACCAACAACAACAGAAATCTTACCTGTAAGAGCATGCTTAGCTGATAAAATTTCTTTCAGGCAGTGCTGCTCTTTGGTAGCAAATATAGCAATATTTTTTTCCGCACCAGTTTCAGAGTGGGTGCTTACCTCCATCCTTAGTTTTTTGCCTAATTTTTGAAGTCCAGAATCAAGTTGCTTAAAATTAATCTTAGAAGTAAAAGATACTTCTAGATACATTCCAAACAAACCCTTGATTACATTCTGGTTAACTTTCTCAACGTTACCGCCATTCTGGAATACAAAGCTTGTAAATTGTGCAACAACACCTTCTCTATCTTTTCCAACAACAGTGATACCAACTATGGTTTTCCTCATTGGCGTCGTTGGTAATTAATTCCATATAATGCTTAGTACGCTAAGTAAATTGTCTATAATATCAAATGGTGCGGGAGGTGGGATTTGAACCCACGAACTCCTAAGAGACAGGGTCCTAAGCCCTGCGCCTTTGACCAGGCTGGGCGACTCCCGCAAGCTTTGTGTAACAACAGACAAATTTATCGGTATTGAATTACATTACATGGATAAATTATTTGGAACAAATGGTGTGAGAGGAGTTTTTTCTGAGGATTTCACTTTAGAGTTTGTACATGATCTTGTATTAGCAATTTCAACTTATTTCAAGGAAGGCAGAATACTTGTTGGATATGATGGAAGAGATTCTAGTGTTGTGGTTTCAAAATTAGTTTGCTCTACGTTAAATTATGCTGGACTAGATTGTCATCTCGCTGGTCTTATTCCTACTCCTTGCCTGGAATTTGCAACTAAAGCACTAGGATATAATGGTGGAATTATGATTACTGCTTCGCATAATCCTCCTGAGTATAATGGAATTAAACCAGTTGCTAGTGATGGCGTAGAAGTTTCACGTGAAGATGAGAAAGTCATTGAAGATATTTTTTTCAAAAAAAATTGGAAACATAATTCTTCTACATGGGGCTCAACAAAAAATGATGATAGAGCGGTTCAAACATATCTAGATGGAATAAAATCACAAGTAGACGTTTCAAAAATAAAGTCAAGAAAACTCAAAGTTGTATTAGATCTTGGAAATGGCGCTCAATCAGTTACTGCGATAAAACTGTGTGAGCAATTGGAATGTGAAATTATAACAATCAACCGAGAAATTGATGGTAGCTTTTCTGGCAGGGGACCTGAACCAACTCCGTACAATCTTCAAGAACTATCTTCCGCTGTTGTAAAAAATAATGCTAATCTTGGTATTGCATTTGATGGTGATGGTGATAGAAGTATATTTTGTGATAATAAAGGAATGTTACTATCTGGTGACAAATCTGCATTATTGTTATCAAATTATCTACTAAAGAAAAACCCAAATTCTAAAGTAGTAACGTGTATGAATTCTGGAAATTCGATTGATGAGATAGTTACACAAACTAATTCCACTGTTATCAGAACCAAAGTTGGAAGTATTGAAGTTTCAAGAAAAATGATCACTGAAAATGCGCTTTTAGGATTTGAAGAAAATGGCGGATTCATGTTTGGAAAACATAATCATGTCAGAGACGGTGGTATGACATTAGCTTTACTCCTAGAACTTCTTGCAAGCTCGAACAAAAGTATGAGTGAAGAACTTGCTACTTTGCCACCTTCTTTTACAACTAAAGACAAAATTTCATGCAAAAAGGAAGATGCAGATAAGATAATCTCTAAACTTTTAGCTGAATTTCCAAGTGCGGATACTACAGACGGTATAAAGATTATTTTTGATAAGAAAAACTGGGTTATGGTAAGACCTAGTGGCACTGAGCCTATAATTAGAATTTATGCAGAATCTGATTCAGAAAAAAACCTTGAAACACTTATGAAAGAATATACCCAAAAAATCAAATCGTTTCTAGACAGATAACGTTTTTAATACCAATTAGATTGATTTTTGGAATGGAGATGATCCCTCAGGGTGATGTAAATGGCAAAGCCGTACTATGTTAAATTTGATATGCCAGAAAATTTGGTTAGTCCTATCTATGAATCCCTTAGAGTAGCTGTTGAGACTGGAAAAGTGAAAAGAGGCACAAATGAGGCTACTAAAGCTATTGAAAGGGGTATAAGTAAACTAATCATTATTGCTGAAGATGTGGAACCACCAGAGGTTGTAGCACATCTTCCAATAATATGTGAAGAGCAAGGAGCTGATTATGCTTTTGTTCCAAGTAAACAAGAGTTAGGAAAAGCATTAGGGATTGATGTCACATCGGCGGCAGCGGCAATTTTAGATTCTGGCGATGCTCAACACATAATTAATGAAGTTACAGCGTCAATTAAAAAAATTAAAGAGGGCAAATCAAAACCAGAAGCTAAACCAGAACCAGAAGCTAAACCAGAACCAGAAGCTAAACCAGAACCAGAAGCTAAACCAGAACCAGAAGCTAAACCAGAACCAGAAGCTAAACCAGAACCATGAGCACAAGGCCAAAAACTGACGAATTATCACCCGCTGAAGTTATTCAAATTGTAGGCAGAACGGGTATTGCTGGAGAAGTTATTCAAGTTAGAGTAAAAATCTTGGAAGGAAAAGACAAAGGAAGAGTACTTACAAGAAACGTCAAGGGATCAATACGCATATCTGATATTCTGGTATTAAGAGAAACAGAACGAGAAGCCAAAAAGATTAGGTGAGTCTTATGAGTATGTTAGTAAAATCATGTAGTTTTTGTAATCGTCCAGTAGCAAAAGGATCAGGAACAATGTTTGCAAAAAATGATGGAACGGTACAGTGGTTTTGTTCGTCTAAATGTAAAAAAAATGCTCTTGTTCTAAAACGTGACCCTAGAAAGCTAAAATGGACAAAAAAATACGTTAAAGGCGGGATTAAAGTCAAAAAGTAAGTTGGCTGAACAAACACTAATCATTGTAAAGCCAGATGCTGTAAAACGAAATCTGGTAGAAGAAATTCTATCACGTTTTAAAAAGAAAGGATTTAGTATTTCAAAATTAAAAACGTTCAATTTTACTGTAGAAATGGCTGAACAGTTCTATTCTGTACATAGCTCTAAACCATTTTTTGGTGAATTGGTGTCATTTATTACGTCTGGAACGGTTGTAGCGGCAATAATTGAAGGTGACAATGTCATCAATGTAACTAGGGAAATTATCGGTAAAACTAATCCTAAGGAAGCTAGTCCGGGTACAATACGTGGTGATTTTGGTACAGGAATACTCGAAAACTCTATCCATGCCTCAGATTCAAGAGAAAGTTTTGATAAGGAAGTGAATGTAGTATTCTAGTGATTAAAAATGCGCATTCGGCAACCCATTGTGTCCGTTTTAGGACATGTTGATTCTGGAAAAACCTCGCTACTTGACAAAGTACGTGGAACTGGTGTACAGGGAAGAGAAGCTGGTGGTATAACTCAGCATATAGGTGCAAGTTTTCTACCAGTAGAAACTATACAGAAAATTTGTGGACCGTTGTATGAAAAATTAAGTAAGGTTGAACATAAAATTCCAGGCATTTTAGTAATTGATACACCAGGCCACGAAATTTTTACAAATTTGCGCTCACGCGGAGGTTCTGCAGCAGACATTGCAATTTTAGTAGTTGATGCAAACAAAGGCTTTCAACCTCAAACTAATGAAAGTTTAAAAATTTTAGAAAGCCGTAAGGTACCTTTTGTCGTGGCACTGAATAAAACCGACATGATTTCCGGTTGGAAGGATACAGAAACACAGTTTATTTCAGAAACCATTGAGAAACAAAATCCTGAAGTGCAAACATTTTTGGACGAAAAAATC
This sequence comes from Marine Group I thaumarchaeote, assembly GCA_013390375.1. Lineage (GTDB taxonomy): Archaea > Thermoproteota > Nitrososphaeria > Nitrososphaerales > Nitrosopumilaceae > Nitrosopelagicus. The sequence continues at coordinate 35,164 of JACATA010000001.1, read as the reverse complement.
TACAATGTAGTTACTGCACTTTCTGTTTTGGGATATCAATCAGAAGCATTTTACAGGATTAATGACTACAAAAAGGAGATTGCAATAGTTCCTGTTAGTGCAAAAACAGGCATAGGTATACCTGAACTATTTGCAGTTTTGGTTGGATTAACACAGCAATATCTAAAAGAGAAATTAAACCAAGAGGAAAAGTCTAATCGAGGAATCATACTAGAAGTTAATGATGAAGTGGGCTTGGGTCCTACAGCAAATGTGATTTTAATCGATGGTCAGTTGAAAAAAGATGATTCTATAATAGTCGCAAAAAGAGATTCAGTAATTGTAACAAAACCAAAAGCTTTGCTGTTGCCAAAGGCACTAGACGAAATGAGAGATCCACGAGATAAATTCAAACCAGTAGAACACATACAAGCAGCTGCTGGTGTAAAAATAGCATCACCAGATTTGGAGGGTGTTTTGCCTGGTAGTACACTTTATGCAACCAGTGATAACTCGGAGATAGAAGGTTTTAAAAAATCCATTGAAGACGAGATGCAATCTGTTTTTATTAATACTGAAACAAATGGAGTAATTCTAAAATGTGATGCTATTGGATCTCTTGAGGCTTTAACAGAAATGTTACGTCGCCAACAAATTCCTATTTCAAAAGCTGACATAGGACCAGTAACTCGTCGAGATGTTCTAGAAGCTATGGCAATGAAGGAAAATGATAGACATTTGGGTGTAATTTTATCATTCAATGTGAAGGTTTTACAAGATGCTGAAACTGAAGCGGAAGATAATCATATTAGAGTTTTCACTGATAAAATAATCTACAGTTTAATTGATACATACACACAATGGGTCGAGGATGATAAAGCGGATGAAGAAAATTCTATTTTGGCTGAACTAACTCCAATATGCAAGTTTACTTTTCTGAAAGGCTTTGTTTTTAGAAATAACAACCCTGCAGTGTTTGGTATTAGAGTGGATGTAGGAAATCTACGTCAGAAAATTTCCTTCATGAACAAAGATGGGAAAAAAATTGGCGTTATACATCAACTCCAACATGATGGCAAAACCATCACTTCTGCTAAAGTTGGACAAGAGGTGGCGTGTTCTGTTCAAAACGTAACTATAGGAAGACAGATCGCTGAAGAAGATGTGTTCTATACATTGCCCTCTTCTTCTGACGCAAAGAAATTGCTAAATCAATTTACGCAGAAATTAAGCTCTGAAGAAAGAAATACACTAAATGAGATTGTAGAGATTAAACGAAAAATCAATCCAGTCTATGGCTATTGAATTATTTACAAGTCCAAAAGATACTGCATAGTAATTTCATCGTTTTCTTTTATTTCCATTAAATGAAATGTGGGAGACTTGATTTCTATTTTGAAATTATGTTTTTTTAGGTCTAATTTTTCACCAGAAATCTTTGAAATGATTTCATACCCATCATTTTTTTTAATATTAACAGAGAAATTCTTTATAGCAAAACCATCAGTTATCGTTATCGTTACAATCTCTTCCAACCAGTTATACAACAGATTTAGGAGGTTTCTCCCTTTCACATTGATATTTTTTTCTTCAATTTCCTGAATGTTTTTCAAATCTATTATAGTTTCAACAACTGATTTTCCAGCTACCGAAAACGCTTCTTCTAAGGTTTTTGCTTTAACTTCTATAAATGCGTCAGTTGAATGTTCGAGATACCTGTAGCTCATACTTTTTTTATAAATTTCTGCTATTAATGAGTTAAAGTAAACAGCAAATCTTAAAGGTACTTTTTACGATTTTTTTTTGAATGGAACTACCACGTGGAATGAAGGACTTCGATACGGACGAAATGATAAAAATTGAGTTCGTTCGTCAAACATTTTTGGATACTGCAAAAACTTTTGGATTTGATTTGATTGAACCTTCACCGATTGAACTTTTATCCGTGCTAGAAGCAAAGAGTGGACCATCCATTCGTGATGAGATATATCAATTCAAAGATAAGGGCGATAGGGAGGTAGCACTAAGATTTGATTTTACCGTTGGTCTAACAAGATATGCTGCATCACAAAAAAATCTGAAATTGCCTGCAAAATTTTCTTCATTTGGTGGTGTTTGGAGATACGATGAACCACAAAAAGGCAGATATCGATTCTTTCATCAGTGGAACATTGAAACATTTGGTAACCTAAACACAGAACATGATGCAGAACTTATAGAATTTACATCTAGGTTTTTTGATAATCTCAAACTACAAAACATCAGTATTGATATCAATCATAGAAAACTAGTTGAATCGTATATCAACCATGTTTTTGAATCAAATGAAACCACCTTACTTCATGATATTTTCAGAGCTGTAGACAAGATTCAAAAAAAATCAAAAGACGAAATACTGCAAGAATACAAGAAAAAGGGATATTCTCTAGAAAAATTGGAAAAAATATTAGAGTTTTCAAATCTTAAGGGAACACCGGATGAAATTGAACAAAGCTTTGATGCTTCAATTGAAGGTGGTGGTTGGAGAGAATTATTAGATAGTTGGAATGAATTATGTAATCTGTATCGTTCACTAAAAAACAGAGGAGTGGATAACATCAGAATTAACTTCGGTATTGTAAGGGGTCTTGATTATTACACGGGTATAGTCTTTGAAGCATTCGATAGCACTTCTGATTTGGGTGCGTTGGTAGGTGGTGGAAGGTATGACAGTCTACCAAATGCGTTTGGTCGTGATGATTTAGGGGCTACGGGAGTAGCGGGAGGTGTAGAAAGAATTATTCTACGCCTTGATGATCAAGGCATTTCTTCTATTCCACCTGCTGATACAATATCTGTACTCTACGTAAATGACGAATTAAAATCAGATGCAATTAATTGCGTCTCAAAACTACGAAAACTTGGAATATCAACAAACATCGATTTAACTGCCAAATCATTGAAGAAACAGATGGAAATGTCAGCAAACTCAAAGTTTTGTGTTATATTCGCGCCCAAAGAATTTTCAGAGAAACAAGTTGTCTTAAGAAATATGGTGGATAGAACAGAAAAGCAAATTTCTTTAGACGACTTAGTTACAAGCCCAAAAGACGTTCTTAATTTGTAAATGCTCTTGTTAGCATCATAATTTCAGGGCCGTTTGTTAAGTTGCCAACTACAACAGCATTACTGTTTGCTAACATGCCAGAGGAAACAAATGGAATTCCTCCATTTATTGTTGCAGGTTCAAGGTTAACACCTAAAACATTTGAAAAGTTTTTAATGTCTTCCTCATCTGCCTCAGGATGAATAATACCTCCAAGATTGTTAGCCTCCATTACAGCACCAACCTGATGAAATCCAGCAACCTTCTTTTGGATCACTTCGATATCTAAAACATCCTCAATTTCTTTGATGAATTCCTTTTCAATAATGGGAGAAATAACTCCGCCCTTATCATTAACGCAGATTAAATTTCCTAGGGCATTGTATTTCGTATCTAATATTTTTACATTCAAGTCAGTGCATTTTCGTAAATTTGCGATCTCATCTGGAGAAGATGTTTTAGGTAAAAGTATTCCATGATTGTTTAGAACCATTAGAATACCAAGTAATCTGGTGTTGGCAACAGGCGTCATAAGATATTCAGTTTGAAGATAGCGTGCTAAATTCTCAGCCTTAGTTTTGGCAAATCCATTTGGAATAAAAACAAATTTGTCATTTACACTGGTAAAAATTCCAATATTTGGTCCGCTATAAACATCATATTTGATAATATCCAACAATCAAAAACCATCATGAAACGATATGAACGTAAGGAAAAATGAAAAACGGTGTTATAACTAAAAATTTTAAAATTTCCAGTTAGGAATAACTAAATTTGTCTAGATTTAAATAATATCTAAAAATAGAATTCTTAATGCCAATTCAAGAGGACTTCTGTAAAGGAGACAAAAAGCCGATCGGAAAGATTGCACTGGATGACGGCGAAAATTTTCACTGGATTTGGCCATCTCAAGGGCTAGTTGAAGCATCAAAGGACGAAAAAGTTCTTGCTGACTATAAAAAGCACAAAGAGAAGATGGTTCCTCTAGGTATAACAGGTACTATGGTGGCAAATGACTGGGATTCTTGTGTTGCAGACGGCGCATGTATTGAGGCTTGTCCTGTACAAATATTTCAATGGTACAGAACTGACAAGGACATTTCAGGCATAGATGCAGTGAAAGATAAGACACCATGGAAAGGTCTAGGTACTACTGAGAAAGAAGAGAGATTAGATTACACAGACAAGGCTGATGCAATTAGAGAACATGATTGTATCTGGTGTATGGCATGTGTATCAGTTTGTCCCCCACAAGCGGTATTAGTGGACCAAGGCTTACAGGAATTTCACGAAAAGGCTGCAGGAACTTACCAAAATCTAAGTTCTGGAGCAGCAAACCCACACTCACATCATGATGTACCGAGCAAAGGAATTGTTTAGAAAGTAATTTCTAACGTTTTTTTTTCTTTAAAACAAATTTTAACCAGTCATAATAACTGATTTTTGCAGAGGTCGCTTAGCCTGGTAGAGCGCGGGCCTTGAGAGCCTGTGTGTGCAAGCACGCGGGGGTTCGAATCCCTCTCTCTGCGCTTGTTATTTCCCAAATTTTGTTAACTCTGCTAATAGTGCTGACAGCTGAATCTCAGGGTTAGCACCTACCAAAATTCTGTAATCATACTTTGCAATTGTCTCTAACATTCCCTCAAGGTTGTTGGCTTTGGAATTAAAAACTGCTTGATTGATATATTTTAGAAAATCTGACTCTGACATTCCATAAACTTTGATCAGTTCTATCATTTTGTCCCTTGCATCAGAAATCTTTCCATCAAGGGCTAATTTTAGAACATCTTGAACATCATTTGTTTTAGTTAATCCAACCACTGATTTGACAACTGACTCGGTTACATTTCCTGAACTTGCAGCTGCTTGAAGAATATTAATTGCATGACGTAGATCGCCATCAGTATAATCACATATAGCACTCAATCCTTTTTCATCTGCCTTAATCTTCTCTTTTTTACCAATGGATTTTAATTGAGAGAGAATTTCCTTGTCTGAAATCTTAGTAAATTTGAATACAACACATCTACTTTGAATAGGTTTAATTATTTTTGATAAATTATTTGCAATTAAAATAAATCTGCAAATTTTTGCAGTGTCTTCAGTTATCCTTCTAAGTGCAGTTTGTGCATCTGCTGTCATCTCATCTGCCTCGTCAAGAATTATTATTTTAAACGGAATTTCTGTATCTAATCCTGCAAACCGTGAAAATTTTTTTACACGTTCCCTTACCATGTTAATTCCCCGCTCATCAGATGCATTAAGCTCTAAAGTATAGTCCCGCCAATGTTTACCCAGGATCTCTCTTGATACACAAAGTGCAGCAGAAGTCTTTCCTACTCCGGCCGAACCTGAAAATAAAAGATGAGGTAATTCAGACTGGTTTTTCAACATAGAGTTAATACTGCCCACAATTTCCTTTTGATTTATCAATTCAGATATTTTCTGGGGACGGTATTTCTCTACCCACATAACGCTTGATGGCGACATTGGATCTTAACCTGCCTGTCCTGTTAATAAATGACATAAAGGATCAAATGATCAAAGCTTTTTGTAAATTCATTTGATCGATCGTATCCATTAAATGGTTCAATGGTGTTACAGATCCATTGGAAATGTCTGAACTGGTACACATGCATTCGATAGGAAATAGTCTAAAGGATGTTAAAGTGGAATTTAAAAAAGATCTGAAATTAGATGTTTCAGGCATTTCAATTGAAGGAAAACAGGGTGAAATTCTTAATATTCCTAGATGGGTTGCAGAGGTTTTAGAATCTGAAAAACATGTTGAAATTCAAGATGTAGATATGCTTGTACAATTAAAACAGGCTGTTGAAAAGGAGATAATGTTAGGTCAATTTGATCTGTCGACACTTCAAGTGCAACAACAAGCTGATCCTCATTTTTACATAAAGTTGAAATCGTACATGAAAGGATTGCCTGAAAAAGATTATGACAGGGTTGAAAGCATGCTAAACAAACTACTTAGAACTAGGCAAACCAAAATAATTCGTCTTGCAGATGCATCCAAACTGACAGCTGAGATTGCTCAGAAACTGTCTGTAGAAGAACGTGAATTCTACAATAACCTTCACGATAATAGCACAAAGTTTTCTAAAACAATATTAGGTAACAAAAAATGACTGCAGAGGAATCACAAACAGAATCAGCACTTGCAGACAAAGTAAAGGAATTTCTAACGCAGTTCAAAGATCCTACAGGATCTTTTTCTTATGTTGAACAAATTGATCAAATGATGCCAAAAAGAGCAAAGTACATTGTTGTAGATTTTAATGACTTGGTGTCGGTTCCATTTATTGAATCAAAGTTCGTTGAAAGTCCTGACGAGATTCTCAATGCATTTTCAAGAGCTATTAAGGAAATATTACAAGAACGTTTCCCGGAATATGCAAGAAAGATCGAACATGACATACGCGCACGTATAGCAAACTTTCCTGCTGAACGAAGTTTACGTCAGATTAACTCTGAAGTAATCACAAAGATGACAAGTGTATCTGGCATGGTGGTAAGAGCTTCAGAAGTAAAACCGCTGGCTAAAGAATTAACTTACAAGTGTCTTGATAAACACATCTCAAAATTTACTTTGCTTGATGGAATGAGCTTGGATAAAGCTGTAAAATGTCAGAGTCCAAAGTGTCCATATACCAATTTAGCTATAGTGGCTGAAGAAAGTAGATTCATAGATTTTCAAATAGTTAGATTGCAGGAATTGCCTGAGGATCTTCCACCAGGACAGTTGCCTCACTATGTGAACGTCAGTATGAAGCAGGACTTGGTGGATTATGCACGTCCTGGTGATAGAATTATTTTAACTGGAATTGTCAGAATTGAGCAGGAACGAGTATTTGGAGTAAAACAATCTGAAAGCGCGCTTTACAGACTACGAATGGATGGAAATAATATTGAATTTATTGGAGGCAGGGGAATTAAAGGTTCAAGACGAACAGAAAGAGAAGAAATTTCCCCAGATGAACAGAAAATAATAAGAACGTTATCAAAAAACCCAGATATTTATGATAGATTGATTGCGTCATTTGCACCGCATATTCGGGGGCATGAGTTATTCAAAGAAGCTATTCTTTTGTTGATTGTCGGTTCAACACAACGAGCACTTTCAGATGGCTCAAAAGTTAGAGGAGACATCAACGTTTTTCTTGTTGGAGATCCGGGTACTGCAAAAAGTGAAATGCTAAAGTTCTGTGCAAGGATTGCTCCTAGAGGACTATATACGTCAGGAAGAGGCTCTACTGCTGCGGGTCTTACTGCCGCCGTTGTGCGTGATGCTTCAGGAATTTTCATGCTAGAAGCTGGGGCTGTAGTTCTTGGTGATCAAGGTCTAGTTTGTATAGACGAATTCGACAAAATGCGACCAGAGGATAGAAGCGCTCTACATGAAGTGATGGAACAACAGTCAGCAAGCATAGCCAAGGGTGGTATAGTTGCGACCCTTAATGCAAGAACCTCAATATTGGCTGCGGCAAACCCCATGTTTGGAAAATATGATCCATTCAAAAATTTAACTGAAAATGTAAATCTTCCAATCCCACTTCTTACAAGATTTGACTTGATCTTTGTTGTAAGAGATATCCCACATAAGGAAAAAGATAGACAGATAGCGCAGCATATACTAAGTCAGCATGGAACGTCTGGAACTGACACTACTTCGCTTATAGATGTAGATATTCTTACAAAATATTTGGCATATGCAAAACAAAATGATCCAGTTCTTACAAAAGAAGCTGAAAATAAGATAATGGAATTCTATCTTAAAATGAGAAGCGTTGAAGGCGAAGATAAAGAAAAAATGATCACGATAACACCAAGACAACTAGAAGGACTAATTAGATTATCTACTGCACGAGCAAGGATTTTGTTGAAAAATCAAGTTGAGGAAGATGATGCAGATAGGGCAATTTACTTATTCAATGAAATGTTGAAGAATGCGGGAATAGATGTCAACACAGGAAAGATTGACATTGGCGTGCTACAGGGTCGCCCTCGTAGCGAAGTTTCAAAATTGGCTACGTTTATGGAAATTCTAAAATCACTTGAGGGTGAACCGCAGTCACCAGTACTAGAACAAACATTTGTTGATGAGCTTGTAAAATCAGAGAAATTTAACGAAGAAGAAGCTAGAAATTATATTCGTAGAATGGTCCGAGATGCAACTATTTATGAGTCAAAACCAGGTCATTACAACACGGTAAGATGAAAATTGATGAATTACCTCTTGATCCTAACATAATTAATTTCTTAAAATCCCAAGGCTATACAGAACTTTACCCCCCACAAGAAGATGCCATCAAAGCAGGAGTTCTTGATGGGAAAAATATTCTTGTTTCTGCACCCACTGCAAGTGGAAAAACACTCATTGCCATTTTGGCAATAATCCAACACATTAAAAAACATAAAACAAAAATTGTTTATCTCAGTCCTTTGAAGGCCCTTGCCGCTGAAAAGTTTTCAGAATTTAAGAAGCTAGAAACCGCAAAGCTTGATCGTAAAATCAAAGTAACAATTTCTACAGGAGATTTTGATTCGGATGACACATTAAAAAATTCTGACATTTTGATTCTTACAAACGAAAAGATGGATTCTCTAATGCGATTTAGTCCGTCATGGATTGATGATATAGGACTCGTGATAAGTGATGAAATTCATTTAGTTGGAGATGAGGGAAGAGGTCCAACTCTAGAAATGATCCTAACTAGATTCAAACTTGGACTTGCAGGAAACAAATCACAGATTATTGCATTAAGTGCAACCATTACGAATTACGATGAACTTGCAGAATGGTTGGAGTGTAAACCAGTTGAAAGTAAATGGCGACCTGTGCCACTTTCAGAAGCAGTGTATGACGACTTTACTGTAAAAAACCAAGAAAGGGAATCATACAAAATAAATTTTGATAGTGTAGGATTACCGTCAATTGGTTTAGGCATAGACTCTGTAAAAAATGGTGGTCAAAGTTTGTTATTTGCTATGACTAGACCTAGCTCTGTCAAACTTGCTATGGATTCTGGAAAATATATTGAAAAGAAATTGGGCAGCAAAGAATTAGCAGAACTAGGAAAAATTTCAAAAAAAATACTCTCAAATAATGAACAAACAGAACTAATTAAAAAATTGGCATCTGTTGTAAAACAGGGTGTGGCATTTCATCATGCTGGACTCAATCAAAACTGTCGTGAAATCATTGAAACAGAATTTAGAAATGGTAAAATAAAGTTGCTATCTGCAACTCCAACGTTAGCTGCTGGTGTAAATCTTCCAGCCCGTCGAGTGGTTATATCAAGTATATTGAGATATAACTCAAAATTTGGTGGAAATTCCCCCATTAGTGTTTTAGAATACAAGCAGTTGTGTGGAAGAGCTGGTAGACCGCAATATGATAAAGAGGGAGAATCGATAATTATTGCAAAACAAATTCCTCAAGATGATCTACTTGAACATTATGTAGATGGCGAGCCAGAACCCATTGAATCAAAAATTACAGAACCAAGTTCTCTAAGGATTCATTTACTTAGCTTGGTTGTTACATCACCTACAATCACAGAGGATAGAATTTACAAATTCTTTTCACAAACGCTTGGCGGTATGCAAGTTGAAGATGAAACAATTGAGTTGAATTTAGAAAACGCAAAAAGCTTTCTACAAGATGAAAAATTTATTGTTAACAAAGAAGGCGGTTATATAGCTACTAAATTTGGTCAAATGGTTTCTAGATTATATATTGATCCAATGACGGCAAGAGATTTTCGTAACGCAATTGAATATGATGTTTCTAAAGGAAGAAAACACACGTTTGGTTTTTTACATTTAATTACCAACTGTAATGAATTTTTTCCAAAATTTGAACTTAGAAACAAAGATGAAGAAAGGGCAGACGTCGTAATTGAAAATAACAAACAAACAAAAATTAAACATATTGAAATGCAAGATTGTACAAGAAGCTTACTTGCAATGGATCTATGGATAAATGAAGGAACTGAAATTGATTTGTCTGATCAACTAAACATTGAATCTGGCGACATACACAGAATGGTTGAAACTGCAAATTGGTTAGTATATTCTCTTAGAGAACTATCAAGATTACTTGGACGGGCTGATCTGATCAGTGAGCTTGATGCCTTACGACAGAGGATAAGATATGGTATAAAAGAAGAATTGATAGATCTTGTCAAGATTAAGGGAATTGGACGCGTGAGAGCAAGAAGATTATACAAAAATAATATCAAAACGCGTCAAGATTTAGCAACAACTTCCGTTAATCAATTAGCAGCAATAGATAAAATCGGTATGGCTGTTGCAAATAGCATAAAATCACAATTAAGGGTAAGATAATTGCAAGAAAAAATAATCATTGCGATAATTGTATCAGCAATTGCTTTTTTTTTGATTTACGCTTTTACTCCAATTTTGATTAAATTCTTAGAAAAGCGAAATCTGACAGTAAAAGATGTTAACAAAAAAGGCAATGTTATGATACCACGACCAGGTGGCATCTCCATACTGATTGGGATTGTTGCATCAGAAATCACATTATATTTCTTTTTTCCAATTTCAGAGATTTTAGCTATAATCATAACATCGGTTTTGGGATTTTCTGTTGGAATAATAGATGACAGAAAAACTATGGGTGGTTGGTTTAAGCCAGTGGCACTTGCATTTTGTGCAGCACCAATACTTTTGTTAGGTGCATATGATTCAAATCTAGATTTTCCATTATTCGGTTCAGTCAAAATACCTTCTTTGTATTTAGCTTTAGTCGTGTTTATGATTCCCATTACAGGAAACACATTCAACTCTATTGATGTCCTCAATGGAGTAGTAAGTGGATTCACTACAATTGCAAGTTTTGCATTGGCAATCTCACTATTTGTTCAACAGAATTATGAAATTGGTATAGCTTGTCTATGTTTGGCTTTTGCTTCTCTTGCTTTTTACAAATATCACAAATTACCAAGTAGGATATTTCCTGGGGATTCTGGGGCAGTTATGTTTGGTGCAACATACGGTGTTATTGCTATAGTTGGTGAGGTAGAAGTTATTGCAGCAGTTGCAATTTTGCCTGCTATCATAAACTCATTCCTTTTTCTTTCAAGTGTGAAAAGAATTGTTGAGCATAGAGAAATTAAGAATCCTACTTTACATGCTGATGATTTTAAGCTAAAATCTACTGATGAGAATCATGCACCAATTACACTAGTGAGGTTGCTTGTAGCCAAAAAACCATTGTCAGAAAAACAAATTTGTAATGAAATTTTGAAATTAACAATGTTCTCTGGAGTTTTAGCAATTATCACTGCGTTTATGATGGGTGTCAAAATTTAATGAAAATGAAAATTTACAGTTTTATCCTTGTCATGTGGGTTTTGATAATAATTGGTGGTGGGTTAGTGGTAGTATTTGTTGGACCCATTACATTCGCTACAGATGTTGAACCGATAATTACCTCTGGTGTTAAAGTGTTTCTCGCATTATTTTTGATATTCATTTGGGTGTTTATTCTCACAAAAATTAAGAATTGGATCTTCAAAACAGAAATAAAATCTTAGATTTAGATACTCTTCCATTCACTTTGTTTTTTATCATATTCATCACGTGAATATTTTGGTTTTGCAGGTACTCCTGCAACTACAGTATCTGGTGGAACATCATTAGTAACTACTGCGCCCATTGCAACTACGCTATTTTTGCCAATAGTTACACCAGCTTTAATGACTGCTTTACTGCCAATTACAACATTATCCTCAATTGTTACACCAGCTAATTTTTCACTAGGAGGATAGGGATCGTTTGTTAATGCAGCGCCTGGCCCAATGAAGACGTTTTTCCCAATCCTGGAAAGTGGTGGAATGTAAACTAATCCCTCAATGAGTGTGTCATCTCCAATTTTTACATCATAGTCTATATGTGCTAAGGACCCAATTTTGACATTGTTTCCAATTTCAACGTCATCGCCTACATAAACAAAATGCCAAATTTTGGTATTTTCACCAATCTTTGCTTTGTCAGAAATATAGTTAGTAACCAAAATACCTCACAAATGCCATGGCAATGCCTGCGTTACAATTTTCTCTGGTAATTCCTTAATGTTTCTCTTTAGAAATTCAATGTCTTGTTTTTTGTCTCTTAATTCATCAGGTAACATTATAGGAATTTCATCTATTATTGGAAAAAATCTAGAGCATTGTTGACAGTACAAAGCTCCCTCAGTTATTTTTTCATCATCTGATTTATTCTCAAAAAGTTCTAGGGGATGAAATTTGTCTATAGGACATGCAAGTATCTCTAACAGCTTTCTTTTCATCTTAGATCAAGATAAATTGGAGTACCCTTCTGGCTCGATAAAAGTGCAGCTTCAGCAATTTTTGTAACATTTACAGCCTGTTCTGGTTTTACTAAAAGATCGTTTTTACCCTCTATTGAATCTAGGAAATTTTTTATTTCTAATGATAGCGGTTCAGCTTTTACATTTTTTGGGTTTTCTGTGCCGTTATCTGTCTCAATTCGAATTTCTTGAGTTATAAAATCAGAAAATATTCTTGCTTCGGTACAAACGGCATTAAAATTTCTCACACGTATTGGAGTAATCCAATTAGACGAAATTGTTGCAGTTTTGTTATCTTTGAAGCCAAGCATTATGGTAGCAAAATCTTCGTGTTCATGATTAATTTTGCCCGCAATCGCATAGACAACCTCTGGTGTCTCGTCGAATAACCACATTGCTGTATCAATATCATGAACCGATGTATCATAAATGACCCCAACATCCTTGATATGTTGTGGCATTCTGTGTTCACGATAAAATTCAAGTCTGATTAAATCGCCGTATTTTTTTGATTTAAGAAAATCTTTGACAGAAGCAACAGCTGGGTTAAATCTTTCTATATATCCACAGGTGAGGATTACATTATTTCTTTTTGCAAGATCAACAAGATTTTGACCATCCTCAGATAAATACGTCATTGGTTTTTCTACAAAAACATGTTTTTTGTTTTCAATTAATCTTGTAGTAATATCTGAATGTGTAAACGTTGGTGTACAAACTAATGCAGCATCAAATTTCTCTTTTTCTAACAAATTTTCAAACGAATTATAAAAATTAACAGAGTATTTTTTCCCAAACTTCTCTGCACGTTGTGAGTTTGTATCACATATTGCGGAAAGCACACCAAATTCTGAAAGTACTCTCGAATGATTTTTACCCCATCCTCCAACACCTATCTGAACAACCTTCAATTAATACACCGTAGTTAACCAGTGAGAATAATTTTCGTTTTTATTCATTACGATGTCTGAATAAGTATCCATGAATAATTTAGTTATATTTCCAACTTTTCCACTGCATATCTTCTTTTTGTCTATTTTAATTATTGGAGTAATTTCTGCAGCGGTACCAGAAAGAAAAATCTCATCAGCTAACTTTAATTCTTTTTTACTAACTTTTCGTTCCCTAATTTTTAAATTCAAATCATTAGCTAAAGTGATAACTGATCTCCGTGTGATTCCATCTAATGCTGATGAACTAAGTGATGGAGTGATTAATTCGTTATTTTTTACTAGAAATATGTTTTCACCGGGTGCCTCGCTTACATTTCCAGATTGATCTAATAGAATTGCTTCATCAAATCCTTTTTGTTTTGCATCTTGCGTTGCTAAAATAGAATTTAGATAATTGCCACCCATCTTTGCCTGTGTAGGTGTTGACATGTCACTAAATTTTCTCCATTTTGAGATTGTTGCAGTAATACCATTTTTATTGAATAAATCACCAAACGGAAAAGCAAAGACAGCTGTGTGCGTTGGTGCTTTTTGGGTTACGTGAAAATTAATCCCATACTGGCCTACAAAATAAAACGGTCTAATGTAGCATGATTTTTTGATTTTGTTTTTCTTACATAGATCTATTACAGCATTTTCTATTTGTTTATCAGAAAAATTTAATTTAATATTGTAAAACTTTCCTGAATTCCTAAATCGTTTAATATGATCTTTTAATCTAAAAACATGCAAGTTTTTTGAGTTCCAGTAGGCTCTAATTCCTTCGAAGATTGACGTGCCATAATGTATTGCGTGTGTTGTGACTGGAACTTTTGCCATATTCACGGGCACGAGTTTTCCATCAAACCAAATGTATTTTGAAAGAGGAAATTTCACAAAAATTTGAACATTAGCCTATAATTAATCTATTTTGAATTGTAACCTTCTTTTGGAAATTTCATCCCAGCTATTCTAACAGTCATATCTTCTACAGGAGCAAATTTTTTGACTGTTTCCCAATTTTCGTTGATTATTTTAGCAACGCTTGATGGCACATATTTTTCCCATGATGATTCAGTACCTTGTGCTGCTACATACATTTCATTTTTTACAGACGTTGCAGATACTAACTTTCTATTTCCCACCCTTGGATTTAATCTATACAATTTGAGCATAAGACCTTCTGCCTTGTCTCCAGTATATGTAAAATAATCATCATCAATTTCTTGCAGGATTTTTTTTCTTAGGGACCATGATTTTGGTGAAAGGAGCGGAGGAAAATATTTTTTGAATGGAACAAAGAATGTATAGTTTGATGAAACTGTCACTGAATCACCAAATACTGATTCAATCATTTTTTTTCTAGTTTCAAAATTAAATGGAAAACTTTTGCTGTTGATCTCTTTTTTCTCATTTAAAAAACGCACAGGCATTACAACTACTTTGTTTTCTTTTTTTTGTTCTTCAATAATCTCAACGTGAGCGTTTGTCATTGGATTCAAATGTGCAAGATAGATGGCGGTTGTCAATTATGCATTATTAATAATAGTCATATTTCAATGATTGATTTGCTATGGGAACGATGGGAGTTGAACCCATGATCTCCAGCGCCCGAGGCTGGCAGTATACCAAGCTAACCTACGTTCCCAAAAGTAGATTGAATTCAGCTGTATTATTTTTTTAGTTATTTAGCCGTAAGATTCAAACTTTACAGAAAAGTTTCCATCTTTTGCTTTTTCTTTTTCTTTTTCTAACAAAAATCCAAGTGGACGTACATAATTCAAAACGCCGTCAACTGTTCCCTGCCAGCCACAAACGTAAAAAATTGTATTTTGTGGGGTTATTTTTTCTCCAACTAGTTCTTCAAGAGGTGATTTGGCGCCATTAGCTGGTTTTAAAAATTGTTCAACCCTTCCTGTTTGACCAGTCCAAGACCTATTGAACCATTCTTGAGGTCTGCTGACGGAGGCTCTGTATTTGAAGTTCCATTTGTCAGGACCTCTGTCAAGACTTTCTTGATCCATAGCAGTTAACTCGTCCTTATAGCTCAATTCGTCAACATAGCTAGAACCATGCAAATTGATAATCTCTCTATGATCACCTATAGCATGAAGATGTCTAGCAAAACTCATGAATGGGGCAATTCCAGTCCCACCACTCACACAAACAATTCTTCTTTCATCTTTGCTGCCATCCGCTAACTTTTCGCTAATTTTTAGAGCAACACCAGTTGGTGGAATCCAAGACACTTCATCACCCTCACCTGCGTTGAATAATGCAGTTGTTACACGACCTGGTAGTGGCTTTCTAACCCACCTGACTACTAATTCTATGTATTCTTTGTTTTCAGGATGTGAAGCCATTGAATATGCTCTTCGAATAAGCTTATTGTCTTCGCTGGGTATAGGCATGCCAACAGTAATGAACTGACCTGCGTCGTAATCTGGAATCATACCATCTTCTGGAACAAGCCTAAAAACAGCTAAATCCTCTTTCATTAATTGAACGTATGTCAAAGTAGCCTTTTTGTCAATAGCCATATTCGTTAGATCCGACATAAGTGGTTAATAAGTTTCACAAAAATAGCATACCTAATTCTATTTTTTATATTATACCAAGAAAAATAGAAATTTATAATTTGAATCTGCTAAATCTTAAAATTTAACCAACCTTAGGTAATTTTAATGTCTGAGGACAAAGAAGAAACACAACCATCAACACTTTCAGAGGCTGAGGCAGACGAAGCTGTGGCAAAAGCAGAATACGAAGCTGCAAAAGAAGAAGCGGCAGAAGCAAAACCTGCTGATGGCACACTTAGAACAACAACAATTTCAGATGCAGTAACAGCATCGGAAGTGGCAGCAAAAGCAGAGGTAGCATACGAGGCGGCAATAGAAAAAGTAAAAGCTGCAAGAGCTGTATCAGAAGCGGCTTGGAAGGTAGAATATGAAGCGATAAAGGCCGAAGCGGGAGAAATAAGACAAGCAGGACAATTTTCTGATAGATACAAACAAGATCGTATATTTCGAAGAGAAATGGGAGAACCAGAATTCTTCTTAATGGACAGTGGTCCAGTAAAACCTATACTTACGGGGGATGAGATTGAAGAGATTGCCAGGAGAGTGCAGGATCCAAAAGATCAAACCCCAGAATACAACCCAGAACATATACTCAGTCCTGAATTTGGCGGAACTTCTAATTATGAATCCGGCATAATAGATTTGATGGAAAAGGCTAAACAGAAACTGGCTAGGCTTTTGAACGATCCTGAAGCCACTCAACAAGAAATTGAACTGGCTAAACTTGATCTAACGAAATTAAATTATTTGTATGACAACTTTCACATGGGAATGAACGTTTTCAGAACTGCAAAAGGCGGTAGAGACACGCTTCGAGAATAAAAGGTAACATGAATTGAGTGAAAATAATTTTCAAATCATGAATGCAAGAATTACTTTTAGAAATGTCCCACTCCATAAGTTAGCAAATTTTTCATTCAAAGATGTTGCTGCTGCATGTAAATCTTTTACGGAAAATGCTGGCGCTTCAGAATGTCTAATAGTTCAAACTTCTAGCAGAATTGAAGTTTTTACTGTTGGTGGTGTGCAAAGTGGGGAAGTACCTGATGCAAGAAGAAACTTTGAAACAGATGGATCTCCGGCAAAGATGCAAGGAAAAAAACTTAATGTAAGTAAGATCCTATCAACTTGGTCATCACTTACAGAAATGGATCAATTTGATCTTGATCACTGGGATCAAACTTTAGAGATTTACAAAGATTCTGATGTTTATGAGCATGTCTTAAGATTAGCGTGCGGTTTAGAATCACTAGTTGTTGGAAAAGATGAAATCGTTGAAGAGTTGAAAAAATCAATCTCAATTGCAAAAGAATCTAAAACGTTTGGTAAAATATTGGATAAATTGTTTAATACCACTTTACGTGTTGCAACAAGTATTAGAGATTCTACTGGAATTGGTAAAGAAGTAATAACAATTGGAGATACGGCTGCCAAAATTGCTGAAGAAAGCATGGGTGACATTGGATCAAAGCATGTTCTGCTTATAGGTACAGGAGAAACAGCTGGCTTGGTTGCTAAATCTCTTAATAAAAATAATTATGCGTTTGACGTTACCAGCAAGACAATTGAACGAGCTACTGGTTTTTCTAAAATGTTAGGTGGAAAACCGATAGAATTTAAAGATGTTATGTCAGGTTTTGATAAATTTGACATTATCTTTGTTGCAACCACTGCAGATGCTTTCCTAATTACTTTTAAGAAAATTGAGAAAATTATGAACAAGAAAAAGAAAGGGACGTTGATAATGGATTTGTCTGAGCCCAGAACAGTTGATGAGCAAATTGCTACTATCAAGAGAATAAAACTGGTGAACCCATCACAAATTAATGAGATGGTGGAGGACAATACGAAGAAAAGAAAGAATGCAGTTTCTTCTGTTGAAGAAAAGGTTAAAGAAGAAATTCCAATTATCGAGGCAACGATGAAACGGTTTGGTACAGAATCCTTAGTTAACGCATAGTTAGAAATCAATTAGAAATCCTAAAAGGGCTAAACATATTCTGATTTTTCATTGGGCCGGTCGTCTAGACTGGTAGGATACGCCCTTGGCATGGGTGAGATCGAGGGTTCAAATCCCTCCCGGTCCATTACATGTTTTTTGAAACTTTCGTAATCAAGAATTTTAATTCGTCGTCGGCATCCTTAGTTAATTCGTCAACTTCTCTAGGTAAAATATCGCCTCCTATTTTCAAAAATGCCTGAACAGCACTCTTTCTAACTTCTAAAACTTTGTCTTGAAAACATTTTCTTATTATTGTGGTTGATAGGGTTGAACGAAGATGTCCTAATGCACCTAGAGCACAGGATCTAACCATGCCACTGGAGTCCTTTGTTAATAATTCAATAGCAGATATTGCATTTGAATCACCTCTGTTAGCCAAAACAAGAGCTGAAAACCCCTTAACGTTCTTACTTTCTGAACTTAGGGCATCAATCAAAAATTCGGAGATGTCATTTTTGTTAAGGAAAAGAGAGCTAAACGCTTCCCCCCTTACTTGAATTTCCGAGTCATCAAGTTTTGATATTATTTTATTGATGGTTTCGTGATCGTTAGATTGACTTAAAGATTCTAAAACACTGATTTTATCTTTATTTGAGCCAGAATCTAAAATTTGATGAATTCTCACAGATTTGTTCATTAATATAGATCCAATTGCAAAGTATGTAAAAATTACAATTAATAGTTATTTTGCCAGATTAGCAATTTTAGGTTTAAATTATACTAAATTATAATGGCAACATGTCAAACGACGCAACTGAAACAAACAATGCGACAGTAACGACCGAAGCAAATAATGCAACAGTAACGACCGAACCAACTGAAGCAACTGTAACGACCGAACCAACTGAAGCAACTGTAACGACCGAACCAACTAAAACAACTGTAACGACCGAACCAACTGAAGCAACAAAGAAAACTGAGACATCTGGGCCAAGAGATATCATATACATTGGTAAGAAACCATTGATGGCTTATGTCACATCCACACTAATCCAGTTGTCCAACATTCCATGTGTAACTATTAAAGCACGAGGAATGAGTATTGGTCGTGCTGTAGACGTGTCACAAATCATATCACGTAAGACAGAAAATGCAGGATATAGTATAGGAAACATCAAGCTTGGCTCTGAATCATTAGAGTCTCAAGATGGAAGAATGAGAAATGTTTCCACTATAGATATCGAAGTGAAGAGAAACTCGTAATTCTTTTTACTCTGTTTTTTTTTATTTTTTATATTGTTTTTCTAATTTTCTATACTTTTTTAATTCTACAAGATCATTGAACTGATCAAAATTTACAAGTTTTTTATTTAATTTTCTAGTAGTTCCTGATCTTTTTAATTCTCTCAAAATTTGAAGTGTTGCGTATGTATTGGAAAATAAAACTGAAAGTGGATATAAAATGATCTTAAATCCCATCTCATGCAGCTTGGTTTCAGAACTTATTGGTGTTGCGCCACCTTCGATCATATTAGCCACAAGAGGTGCATCAATAGCACTCCCAATCTTTTTCATCTCTTGAATAGTTTTTGGCGCTTCAACAAAGATAACATCTGCGCCAACTTTTTTGTAATACAACCCTCTTTCAATAGCCTTATCCAATCCTTCGGTGGCTCTAGCATCAGTCCTTGCTACAATTATGAAATTCTTATTACTTCGAGCGTCTAGTGCTGCTTGCAATTTTTCTGCATATTCATCTATAGGAACAACCTCCTTCCCTTGCATATGCCCACACCTTTTTGGCCATCTTTGATCTTCCAAAAAAATTCCTGATGCTCCTGCGTTTTCTAATTCTTGTACTAATTTCCATACACTAAGTGCATTACCATAACCAGTATCTGCATCTACTATGACAGGAACAGATACTGCACGACAAATTCTACGTGCGTTATCAACAGTTTCAGTAGAACCAATAAATCCATAATCAGGCATGCCAAATAGAGTAGCAGATGTTCCATATCCAGTCTGAAACATTGCTTCAAAACCTACTTTTTCTACTATTTTAGCCCCGATTGCATCATAAACTCCAGGTATCACCAATGGCTTTGATTTGTCTTTTAGAAGTTTTGTTATGCTTTTCACAGATCGTCTATTTTGTTGAATTATTTATGATTTAGTCTATCTTAACATTCTTTCCCTTTTTACTGGGCTGGTTTTCCATTTTTTCTATCTCAGACTTCAAGAATTTCTTATATTTTTCAATCTCCTCTTTTGACATTTGTGCTGCATTCTCACTTAAAATTGAGCCCAAAGTGTAAACTCGTTCTATCATATCAAGTGCTACAAATCTACCTACATTACTAATTCTGAATAAAACGTCAAGTTGGTTTTTTACAATTTTATTGATTGTTTCAAGATCGTCTGCAGTTGTATTGCCTCTTTTTGTTGTTTTGTATTTGCCACCGGTAGTTTCTTGTATTAATTTTTCATCCAACAATCTCCCAAGTAATGGATAAATCAAACCTGGAGAAGGTTTCCATTTCCCCTCAGTTTGCTTTATAGCAAAATCAATAAGCTCTTTTCCTGTATGTGGTTTCTTTTTGAGCGTTTCAAGTATGTAATGTCGTGAAAATCCCCTTGGAACAGAACTGCCAACACGTTGAATCCATTCAGATTGCATCACTAGTGATATCGCTAGTGATATATATTAATGCTTTGTTTTTGAACTCTTAAATTTACACACATATTTAGTCGGATTTCAAATTTGATGTCAAGAATGGCAAATATTATTGATTACGATCTGATTATTGTTGGCTCTGGTCTGGCGGGTTTGAGAGCAACAATCCAGGCTGCGCGAAGAAATTCCAAGATACGGATTGCAGTAATATCCAAAGTCCAAGTTATGCGTTCTCATTCCGTTTCCGCGGAGGGAGGAACTGCAGCAGTACTGTTCCCAGATGAAGGCGATTCTATTGAATCGCATATCTATGATACAGTAAAGGGTAGTGACTTTCTGGCAGACCAAGATGCTGCAGAACGGCTTTGTAAAGAAATGCCTGATGAAATCTACCAACTTGAACATTGGGGTATGCCATGGTCCAGACGAGAGGATGGTAAACTTGGTCAACGAGCTTTTGGTGGCTATAGTTTTCCTAGAGCAACATACGCGTCAGACAAAGTTGGATTTTTTGAAATGCAAACGTTGTATGATACATGTCAAAAATTTGATAATATTGAATTTCTCAACGAGTGGTTTGTAACTTCTATTATACACAATGAGAAAAAATTTGCTGGTATTACAGCGATTGAATTGTCTAATGGTAATTTCTATGTCATTAAGGGTAAGGCATTGATCATCGCAACTGGCGGTGCGGGCAGAATTTACAGTTTTTCAACATATGGATATTCGTCTACGCCTGACGGTATTGATATGGCGTACCGGGCAGGTCTTGCTCTAAAGGACATGGAATTTGTCCAATTTCACCCAACAGGAATTATGCCCTCTGGCATATTGATAACGGAAGGTGCTAGAGGAGAGGGAGCTTATCTTCTCAACAAGGATGGTGATAGATTTATGAAAAAATATGCTTCCAAACTAATGGAACTTGCTCCAAGAGACATAGTATCAAGATCAATAATGACTGAGATTAAGGAGGGTCGTGGATTCAAGCATGAAACAGGAGTAGATTGTATGAAGCTAGACCTTAGGCATGTTGGTGATAAAATAATAAAACAAAAACTTGGTGGTATTCGTGAAATATCACTAAAATTTTCAGGTGTGGATCCAGCAAAAGATCTATTAGATATCCGACCTGTTTGCCATTATATGATGGGTGGAATTCATACTGACATAAATGGTGCCTCAGAACTGCAAGGAGTATGGGCTGCTGGGGAAGCAGCATGTGTCAGCATTCATGGTTCAAACAGATTAGGAGCAAATTCCACTTCAGAATGTCTAGTTTGGGGGAAAATAACGGGAGACGAGGCTGTAAATTACATAGAGAAAGGATCCTCTGTAGCATCATTTCCAACCGATTTGGTAAACGCAGAAGAAAAAAGAATCTACGATGGTATTTTTAGAGGAAAGGGTCAAGTCAACCCATATGAAGTAAGACAGAAACTTACTGATACATTAAATGACAAAGCCTATGTTTATAGAAATCAAACTGACTTGTTAGAAGGATTAAAAAAAGTTCGTGAATTAAAGGCAATGACTTGGAAGCATGTAGATGATCAAGCAAAGGAATACAATACAAATTTTTCAAATGTAATGGAATTAGATTCGATGTTTAGAGTGGCTGAAGTTGTTTTGATTGGAGCAATCAATAGAAAGGAATCTCGTGGATCCCATGCCAGAACTGATTTCCCAAAGCGGGATGATAAAAAATTCTTGCATCATACATTGGCATATTATGATCCTGAGGAGCCGATCATGAAAAAACACCCAGTAACAATAACTAATTACAAACCTGTGGAGAGAAAATACTAGATGGAAAAAGATCGCAAAGAGGGAATCAAAGGAATGGCAAATCCAGGTCGGTATGGAATAGAACGTGTAGCATATTGGTTAATGAGAATTACCGGTCTTGGACTGTTAGTTTATTTCATTGGTCATATTTACGAGACAAGCAGTCTACTTGATGGAAAAGCAGCTTGGAATTCCATGTTAGAGTTAACACAAACAACAGAAGGTCACATATTCTTGGCGCTAGTTATTGGCATGTGTGTATTCCATACAGGTAATGGAATTAGATTAATGATTGCGGAAGCGGGGTTCGGGTTTGGCAAAGCACGTAGACCTGATTATCCCTATACTCCAAGTTCACTTAACATGAAGAATAAACTTTGCATTTATGTTTCGATTGGCCTCGCTGCGCTAGCTATGATGTATGGTTTGGGAGTGATGTATGATGTCTAGTATAATGCGCGAAAGTCATATAATGAAAATTCATTATTTGACTGCACTAGTAGCTGTTGGATTTGTAATTATTCATATTATGGTTAGAGTTATGCAGGGATTTTCAGATTCGCTGCTATTTGATAATGTAATTGCAAATTACAAATCTATTCCATATGCTATAGTGTTAGAGGCTATGCTAATACTCATCTCAGTGCATGGATTCAATGGTTTACGTATAATCTTACTTGAGATAAAACAGGGACGTGTATATGAAAATGCAGTAACATATGGATGCTTAGCGGCAATGATTATTCTTATTGCGTATGGTTCTAGAACAATAATAATGGCAAGTATGGGAATGGTCTGACATGGCAGCAATATTTCCAGTATCATCACAAGAAAAACATGAAAAAACAAAACCATCTACCAAGTCTATAACTCTTAGAATTTCTAAATTTAATCCTGGCAAGGATCATGCTACAACATTCTTAGAATTTCCAGTATCGTATGAGAAGTGGACCACTGTATTGGATGCAATTTTAGAAGTAAAAAATTACCATGATCATTCAATAGGTGTACGCTATTCGTGCAGACAGGCAATGTGTGGTTCATGCGGCATGATCATTAACGGTAAACCAAAACTTGCGTGTTTTACAAAAATATCTGAATTAGATTCAGATGTGGTTACTGTTGAACCAATGAACAACTTTCCACTAATACGCGACTTGGTAGTTGGATTTGAAAGAATGTTCTCAACTCACAAACGAATTAAACCATACATAATTCGTGAAGACTCGGAAATTAGTTCTGGGGCAAAAGAATTTTTGCAAACTCCTGAAGATGTTGAAAAATATATCCAATTTTCAGGCTGTATCAAATGTGGCTTGTGTAATTCTGCCTGTCCTACTATGGCAGTAGATTCTACATTTATCGGACCGCAGGGACTTGCTCAAGCATATCGCTACATCGCGGATAATAGAGATCAAGGCAAAGATGAACGTCTTAGAATTATTGATGAGCGTCATGGCATATGGGGATGCCATTTTGCTGGTTCCTGTAGCCAAGTATGCCCAAAAGGTGTTGATCCTGCAATGGGAATCCAATTGTTACGAGGATATCTGTTAGGATATAGAAAATAATTATTCTTTTTTGTGTGGGTTCGGACTATTGTTTACTTGATTGTTAATCTGCTCAGCCATGAAATGGTTTGAAACATTTACCTTAACATCATCAATACCATCAATCTTCAAAAGATTGTCATGTACATCTTGGCAAATTTTAAATCCGAACACAGCTGGACAGAAAGGACTGGTTAGATGCAGATCAACTTTTACACCACTATCCTGAATATCAACTTCGTCGATTAATTCTAATTCAGTAATTGACACGTTTATCTCAGGGTCTACAATTGCTGATAGCTCATCGAAAATTTTCACTCTTAGCTGCTTCATCTCTTGTGCCATAAACATCAAAACTATTTATGCTATATATAGCCATTATTACTTTTACATATAATGTATCGTTCAAGGCTAGGAAAAAACTTAGGAAAGGTAACATTGGATTACGTATCGTCATTAAATGACGATGTAGAAATTGCACTCTATGACATTCTAGGAAGCCAGGCACACACAATAATGCTTTACGAAAACAAAATCATAACAAAGAAAGAGATAAAAAAAATCCTAAATGGACTTGAAGGGTTAAAAAAAGAAAAATTTGACAAGAAAACTGACTCGGAAGATATCCACGAGCTAATAGAATCTCTGATAATTAAAAAAATAGGAATCGATGTAGGTGGAAAAATGCACACCGCACGATCAAGAAATGATCAAGTGGCATTAGACATACGCATGAAAATTCGTGATGATATCAATATTGTGTGTCAATGTCTGTTGGATACCATAAAATCACTTGTGGTATTAGCTAAAAAACACCAAGAGACTATAATTCCGCTATATACACATCTTCAACAGGCTCAGGTTGGTCTATTCTCTCACTATCTTCTATCTTATGCTGATGCTCTGTTCAGGGATCTTGACAGGCTTTATGTTACATATGGTAGGGTAAATGAAAATCCACTGGGCGCTGGACCGATCGGTGGTACAAGTATACCTATTGATAGGATTAGCACTGGAAAAATGCTAGGATTGAAAGGAATTGTTGAAAACTCGATTGATGCAACAACTACAAGGGATTCTGCAGTTGAATATATTGCGGCTATTGCAATCCTAATGACAAATTTAAGCAGGGTTTCAAAAGATTTTTCCATATGGTCTACTTCAGAGTTTTCTTTCCTAGAGTTGTCTGATGAATTTACTTCCCCGTCAAGCGTAATGCCACAAAAGAAAAATCCTGACATTCTAGAACTTACACGTGGAAAAACATCACATGTGATTGGTAGTTTAACGTCGATGCTTTCAACAATACAAGGACTTCCATCAGGTTATAGCAGGGACCTGCAACAGCTCAACCCATCTATCTGGTCTGCCTCTAAAATTGCTATATCTGCACTTTTGATTATGGAATCTATGTTGAAAACAGTTGTAATTAATAAAAAAAATATGAGAAAAGCGGCGGAAGATGGATATCTTATAGCACTCGATCTAGCTGAAAAATTAGTCCATCATGACATATCGTTTAGGAAATCTCATCAAATAATTGGACGAGTTGTCAAACTCGCACATAAATCAGGAAAACCTATTTCTAAATTGAACGAATCTGAGGTAAAAAAAGTGATAAAAGATAAGAAAGTTAGTTTGAAACTTCTTATGGAACTAATACGAACTACAACACTTACATCTTCACTTCATGAAAGGAAATCTCAAGGCTCTTCTGGAATATCAGAACAAAAAAGGATGATTAAACATAGAATGGGAAAAATAAATGCATATCAAACAGGGGTTAAAAACCGAAGCGATCAAGTACAAAACTCGCTAAATAAGCTGAATCAAAAAGTAAAACAATTAACTAGATAAGGCGGGTCTAATGGGATTTGAACCCATGACAGCCGGATTAAGAGTCCGGTGCGCTACCTGGCTGCGCTATAGACCCATAAAAAGAGAAAATAATACTGTCTTTATTTAAACTTGGGATGAGAACTCAGTTCTTAATTTCTACTTGATTTTGATCATACTTTTCAAGAATTGAAGTGAGTACTTTGGAAACTGGAATGTTATTCATCTTCTTCTTTTCGGCTAGAAGTTTTTGGTATGCGTCAAGAGTAATGTATACTGGTATTGAGCCGTTTCCTTCCAGCAAGCCTCTAACGTTGTAAAGGGCGTTTTCCATTCCCCTTTCAGCACTCTTAGCAAACTTGAGTTTATCAATAATTCCTCCTAATGGACCAAGTGGCATTTCGTAATCCACAGTCATTGTTACACGAGTAAGATTGTCATCCAATGCTTTGAACTCGTTTGTAATCTCCCATCTCTTGAATTTTCCCTTAATCATCTTTGCAGATATTTTTTCATTTCTGTCAAACTGTGTGGTCTCACAATCCCACGTTAGACGCCTTCCATCAAAGTCTCCTATTATTCTGAATGTGGTTCCTACTCCCATTCCTTCTTTGATGTCCATGGGAATGACTGTCATTCCAACGCGTTCTTGATCCTTTAATTGGTCAGAAACGTGTTCTGGTCTTGCAAAATACGTAAACACAGTATCAACCGGAGCCTTGATCTCGATTGATTTACTAACTAAGGTCAATGTTGGTAAATCTTTTCAGTATAGATTTAAAGCTTTTGGCAAATACCGCCAGCAGATTCCTTTACAATATATTGATTATAATTTGTAAGAAAGAAAATGCAAATAATGAAACTCTTTTTTTTGTTTTTTGTAATTATACCAATGATCAACCTGATCCCTGGAGCTGAAGCACACTCAATGTTTAATTCAGGAGAAGAATGGATAGGAGATCATCGAATTCAAATCGCTACGCTCCCTGAAATACCATCTGTTGATGAAGAAATTCAAGTTCTTTTCCAAGTTGTAGACGCTGATTTTCAAGAACTAGATCAATTTACGTTGGGAATTAGGATTTTTTATGATGGAGAGCAAATTGATGCTGTCATACCTAAGATGTATCAAAACGGGCATATGGAAATGGATTATATTTTTGAAATGTCAGGAAACCATGTTTTTAGAGTTGATCTATATGATATTGCCGATGATGGACAACCACTTACTTACACATTTAACATAAGCTCCCAGAATACATTTGGGTTTGTTTTCATTAGTGCAGTTACAATGGGCGGAATGATGACTGCAATAATATTCGTTTACGTATATTGGTCAAAGCGTAGATCAAAATCTAAACAGTAGTCTGAATAGATTTTGGTTTCAGTCTGAATGCAAACAACGTAGTTAACAGAACCATGGCAAAAAGCAATATTCCAATGCCAAAATGAATGGATACCAACACGGCATGCAGCAGCGTGTCTATTACCAATGCACCTAGTGTTATCTGGGTTACGACAAATATAGCTGCCAGAGTTCCAGTAGTTCTAATCCTCCAATGAGAACCTGCTGTAATCCAAGAACCCACAGCGGTAGCTATTACCAATACTCCAGTAGTTGCAGCAATCAGTCTATGTGACCATTCAATAAAGTATTCTTCGTTAGGCAAAATTCCATTTGGGCATAACGGCCAATCTGGACAAGTTAATCCAAGTCCTGCTGCAGAGATATATCCGCCTATAACCATCAAAGAATAAAGAACTACCAAAGATGTTAATGCTAAATATTTTAATTTCAAGTTACTCTACTATGATTGTTCCAACCATACCCAGTTCTCTGTGACCTGGGACAGTACAGATGTAATAGTATGTTCCTGGCTCACCCGGAATAAATTGAGAAGTTCCACCTTCGCCAGGCTTTAATGGATTATTTGCAGCAGCAACAGATGTTCCTCCTAATATTCCACCAAATCCCTCTTCATTCAGTGTAACACCAAATGCATGGAATGATTTTCCAGCATTTAAAATATTAAAGATTATTCTGTCGCCAACTTTGGCATTAATTGTTGGGTTATTTCCTGGTTCGCCAGGCAATGCATTAAAAGCCAATGTCCTAAAGTCCTTTGATTCAATAAAGTCTAACGTTACCGGTATGTCAGCACCCGTTTGCGCTACAGCGGGTGCAGCTTCTTCATCAGTGATACCAGCAAAAGCTTTTCCTGCGGGAGAAAGTTCTGAAATCCAGTAATCTCCAAGAGCAAAGAAGATCACTCCACCCACTACAACTAGGCCAACCAATATTATCATAAGTTTTGCAGCTCTTCCGGGAGAAGTTCTGTAAACTGTTTCATCGTATTCGCTCATCTTATCACCTAATATCCACCCTCTCCATGTTGTGGATTACGCTGTGCGAACGGATAGTAATATTTTCCACCAAGTCCAAATGGATCTTCCAGATTGGCAGGCTTGCCTTTAGCCATACTGTAAATCATGT
Source organism: Marine Group I thaumarchaeote (assembly GCA_013390375.1). Classification (GTDB taxonomy): domain Archaea; phylum Thermoproteota; class Nitrososphaeria; order Nitrososphaerales; family Nitrosopumilaceae; genus Nitrosopelagicus. The sequence goes on along the minus strand of JACATA010000001.1, from coordinate 6,944 downwards.
TGCCCAAAAATATGACCATACCTACAAGTATGATCATAGCACCTACGCTAATGAGTGCATTCATGGATATCCATGAGTCTATCTCCGGATAATCATAAATTCTTCTTGGCATACCAAACAGTCCCAATATGTGTTGGGTGAAGAATGTAATGCAAGCACCAACAAACGCCAAGATAAAGTGTACAACTCCCCACTTTTCATTATACATTCTACCAGTTATGTATGGGAATAGATAATAGACAAATCCAATTGTACCAAATGCAATTGTTCCAAATACGAACAGATGGAAGTGTCCAACAACCCAGTAAGAGTCATGTGTGATAAAGTCTAATGGCATGGCTGTATTTACAACACCGCCAGCACCTGCTGCGAAGAACAGTGCGATTCCGCCAACTGCAAACATCATTGGTGTTGCAAACTTAATTCTGCCATTCCACATCGTAGCGAGAAAGTTGAAAACGTGCATTGCAGAAGCAGGTACAGCTGCCAATGTTCCAACCATAAACACAGTCTTCTCGGTAAATGACATTCCTGTGGCAAACATGTGGTGAGCCCAAGATGCAAATGAAACTAGAGCCAAAATAATAAAAGCTGCAACTCCGGACGAGTGACTGAAAATAGGTCTTCGTGAAAACCTAGGTATGATCTCATACATCATTCCTATTGCAGGAATGACAAGCACATACACCTCAGGATGGAAAGTAAACCAAAACAGGTGTGAATATGCAATTGGATCTCCGCCCATAGCTGGATTGAAAAATCCTGAGACACCCAATCTGTCTGTCAACAACATCAAAAGTGCGGCTGCAAACGTTGGCATGGCAGCAAGTACAATTATAGATGATGTCAAAAATGACCATGCCAGTAGTGGTACCTTGCCAAGCGACAAATCCGGATGTTTGCACTTCAATATAGTCACAACAAAGTTGATAGAGCTAAGAATTGATGAAACGCCCAGCACTTTTAGTCCGAAGATCCACATTTCCGCTGCTGGAGCAGGAGCACTGATAACAGAGTAAGGTGGATTAGCATACCATCCAAAGTCAGCCATTCCAAGCCATACAAGTGCGGCTGCTGGCGGAATCATCCAGAACGCAATTGCGTTAAGTTTTGGATAAGCCATATCTTTGTATCTCACCATAATTGGAACAAGATAGTTCCCAACGGCAGCTGCAGATGGAAGCAAAAATAAGAAGATCATAGTAGTTCCATGGGCTGTAAACAGTCTGTTATACGTCATGGAATCTTCAATGAGTTGTATACCAGGAGCAAACAACTCAATACGAAGTGCAATAGCCATTGCACCGCCTACAAACATGGCAAGAAGAGAAAAAACCAAGTAAAGAAGTCCAACATCTGTGTGATGAGTTGAGAACATTATTTGCCAAATTGGACGTGGTCTTGCAAGTTCTAGAACCATTTTCTATCCTCCATACTTTGGTATGATTTTTGGACTGAAATTAAATGTGACATCATTAAACACCCTCCACAAAAAGTTTTGCACGCATATTATAATGAATTAAACCACAATATTCCCTACACTGAATATCGAACTCGCCAGCCTCATTAGGAGAAAACCATACAGTGTTGATTCTTCCGGGAATCGCATCCATCAATACAACAAATTCAGGTATGTTGAAATTGTGAACGACATCCTTGCTTTGAATTTCAAATTTGTAAGCATGGTCCTTTTTCAAATGAAGTTCGCCCACTTCCTTTGTACCATCCTCATGCTCAAAACTCCAAAACCACTGCTGAGCAGTTACTTTGATAATTTCAGCATCTTCAGGAGCATGGTCGATAATCCTCTCAACATTCCATGCTTCCGCACCAACATAAATCAAAAGCGCAGTTACTACACCAAGATAGATCCATTCGGCCCAGTTTGAGTGTGCCATGTTAGAACTCTCCCTTCTCTTCGTATTCTGTTGGCTTTGAATTTGGATTAGATTCTCTAAATCTCCAGACCTGCCACACCATAGTTCCGGCTATAACGCCTCCTACTACAAATGCAACTGTCATCATACGGAAGAATAGATTCCAGATTTCAGCCTTCCTGTCTATATATTCACCAGCAGTCTCAGCTGCAAATGCCAAACTAATAGTTGGAATTATGAATAAAGTCGCAATGATGATTGATAAATGAAATATTTTGCTCATTATCGTTGTTTTGAGGTGTTGCCCGATATAATTTAAAATTTATGGAAGATTTAGATTTACCAAGTTTGATAATATCGATCAATATCCATTGCATTGATTGCTGAAAGAGAAAATTTATTCTCATGCTCTTTGATTATGGTAAGAGAAGCATTTGCGATGATTAATTCAAACAAAGTTTTTGGTTTTAGATCCATTACTATAGAAAGCATTGATTTGATTGGATCCATATGAGTCACAAGTATCACGTTTTCATTCTTGTGTTTTTTAACAACATGAGTCACCATGTCTAGGATACGCCTTTGCACCTCTAGAAATGTCTCTACTTCATGTTCGGCAATGACAGGATCATTTTCATAAAACTTCAAAAATATATTGCCATATTTGGCAAACATATCATCATAATTCATACGAGTAAATCTTCCCATATCTATTTCGGTAATCCTGTCATCTAATTCATAGTCCAATGAATTATTTTTTGCAACAATTTCTGCTGTATGGCTTGCGCGTTCTATAGGGCTAGAATAGATAGCTGATATGTCAAGAGACTTGAGATATTTTGCTATACTTTCTGCTTGTTCGATGCCTGCTTTGGTTAGATGTACACCTTCAGTACGTCCCGCAAGAATTCGTTTAGTGTTATTTTCTGCCTGTGCATGTCTTAGGAATATTATCATTTCCAGCTCGATTTGATTTCCTACATAAAGATAATAATAACATTGTTAGATTCACTTCATGAAAATCGGTATAATTGGCGGAACTGGGGGAATGGGTAAAGGTTTTGCAATAAGATGGTGTAAAAAACATCAAGTAATAATTGGTTCACGTGATGCAGAACGTGCAGCAACTGCTGCAAATGAATATTCTAGCCTAGCTAAAGATGCCTATGGAAACATTAATGGGACAATTTCAGGGAAGGACAACCTTTCAGTTGCAAAAGAATCAGATGTTTTAGTTTTATCAATTCCATATGAAAATATCGATACAACCTGCTCACAGTTATTATCTGAGGTTAGTGACCAATGCGTTGTAATTTCACCTATTGTTCCAATAACAAAAACTGATGTCGGTTTTGAATGCGTAGCAATCAAAGACAATAAGGCATTTTCACACCAAACAGTTGAGAAACATATGAAAGATAAATCGAAATTAGTTTCTGCGTTTCATGTGATTTCAGAAAAAAAACTTGTGGATCCTACTTTATCTTTAGATTATGACATTTTTGTTGCTGGTGATGATAAAGATTCAGTCGAGATAGTCAATGGTTTAATTAACGAAATTGAGGGGTTACGCCCAATTTACTTGGGTCCTGGAGCATTGGCATATCTTGTTGAAATGTCAACGCCGTTGCTACTAAATGCAATGATCAGAAACAAAATGAAAAATCCTGGAATTAAACTTGTTTAAAATATACAAATAGAAAAAACAGTTATGAGTGAAGAATATCCTCGCCGTGGAAGAAATTGGTTAACAGCCATGGGTGTTTTATTTTTAGTTGTTGCAACGGTAACATTGGTTAGAGATCTCATTATTTGGAGTCCTGATTTTGTTGTTCAGTTTTTTTTTGATTCAGAAATTAATGCTCAAAAAGTTTCACTAGGAGCAATTGCGTTTGGAGCGTTTATGGTAGTGCTAGGATTTGGAAAGAAAAATGTACAAGCAAGATGAATTTCTTCAAAGCTAAAATACGCTAAGGCTTGTAACTGCTGACAAAATCTTCAATTTTATCTAAGGCAGAATTTAGTTTTTCCATATTTGGAAGAAATACCAATCTAAAATATCCACTGCCATATTTTGTGCCAAAGCCAGAGCCATGAACAGCAAGTACTCCCTTTGACTTTAACAAGTTTAAGACAAACTCTTTGTCTGACTTGAATGGGTTGTTTTCTATTTTTGGAAATACGTAAAATGCTCCTTTTGGATTAGAACATGAAATTCCCGGCATTGAATTTAGTCGCTTGACAACCAAATCTCTGTGTTTTTTTAACTCAGATACAAATTCAGATATGTATTCTTGTGGTCCTCGTAGAGATTCTAACGCTGCATACTGGACTGGATGGTTTGTTGATATTCTAACACGGGCCAATTTTGGTAAGTGTTCTCTAATTGAAGCAAGCTGTGGCGAACTATTGAATGCAATATATCCTATTCTCCACCCTGACATCAAGTGCACTTTAGAAAATCCATTTAAGATAATAACAGGAGAATCGCCTGCAACTTTTCCAATTCCTACAAATTTTTTATCAAATACAATCTGGTCGTAAATTTCATCACATATAATATACAAGTTATTCTCGTTTGCAACATCGATTAATTTTTTGAGCGAGTCCTCTTCAAAGACAGCACCTGTTGGGTTGTTAGGACTGATAAGACATATTGCAACTGTTTTGGGTGTAATTTTTGATTTGATATCAGCAATGTCAGGAGTTGAGTGTTCTAGATCCACGGAAAATTCAATGGGTATTCCACCGTGTAATCTTATGTAAGATGCATATGGTGGATAGTAAGGACCTGGAAGCAAAACCTCGTCACCCTCTTCAACGATGGAAGACATAACCATGTCCAATCCTTCTGAGACTCCGTTTGTAACCAAAACATCATCGGCACCAATTGAAAATCCTTTTAAGTTTTCTTTTTTAGCAATCGCAGATCGTAATTCTTGAATCCCTTCAGATGCAGAATAATAATTCTGATCTTTTTTTATTGCATCAATGAAAGCCTGTTTTACATTTTCAGGAGGATGAAATCCATACTGTGCTGGATCACCAATGTTTAGATAATCTATCGTCCTTCCTTGCTTTTCTAAATCCTTGGCAGCTGAAACTATATCTCGTATAGCATACTCAACGCCTGAAACTTTTTTTGATACTTTCATAATTTAGACAAATATTTAGACCTGTTAAATTCTTACTTGTTTGGACCCGTTGCATAGCCTGGATAGTGCGGGTGGCTTCGGACCACCAGGTCAAGGGTTCGAATCCCTTCGGGCCCTTTCTAATTAAGTTCAAAAAAATCATATCAAACACTTAACTATATTAGAAGATTCTTTCTTTAATTTTTTATGAGTCCGGGAATTGGTCTTATGAAAAGAAGGCTTGAAACAAAAGAGTCTGCTATCTCATTAGCTATTTCAGGAATTACAAAAAAGTTCAACGTGCAAGCAAACGAAATACAAAGTTTAGAAACAAAGTATGATGATGATGCAGGAGATTGGTATGTTGCATTAGGCTGGAAAGACAAACGTGTAATTGTAAAAATGGATTCAGTTTTAGCTACTATAATAGAAATAAAAGAAATTTAGGTACAATTAGATGAAAATTGGTAATAAAATACTCATTGTAGTAATTGCAGTTATTGGTCTTTATGCTGCTTTTCTTATTTATTCAGATATTAACACTATTTCTAGTAAAATATCAGATTTTAAAATTGAAATCATCCCTATCATACTTTTACTTGTAACATCAGGATGGTTTGTGCTATTTTTTAGATGGCATTTGTTATTGCGAAACGCAAAAATTTTCATCCCAGTAAAAGATAGTTTTTTAATTTTCACGTCTGGTTTCGCATTAACTATAATTCCCGGTAAAGTTGGTGAACTTGTTAAATCTCAATTATTAAAAACAAAGTTTGGGATTGCTAGAAGTAAAACAGTTCCCATAGTAATCTTAGAGCAATTTTATTCAGCTGTTGGCATAACAACACTATCATTTTTTGGAATATGGTATTTCGAATTAGGAGTATATGTACTTGGGTTTTTTACGGCTGCGCTGGTTTTTGTTTTTGTTTTGCTTTCATCAAGAAAAGCATTTAATAAAATTGTGACATTGCTTGAGAAAAGAAGATTCACCTCGAAATTTGTAGAACCATTATCATCTTCTTATGATGCCATTAAGAATGGAATTAGAGGACCGATAACGCTTTATGCTTCTGGTCTATCGATACTTTTTTGGCTGATAGAAGCAATATCGATATATTTTATTTTATCAGCATTTGAAGTTGAAGCAATAGGATTTCTTACAATTATTTCAACTTATACAACTTCAATAATGTTAGGGATTCTATCATTTCTTCCTATAGGAATAGGAGTAGTTGAAGGCACTTTGACAAGTTTTTTTACGATGCAGGGTATTGATGTCTCTTTAGCGTTAACAATAGTCGTTGTAATACGGTTATTCACACGTTGGTATGGAGTTTCATTTGGTTTTATTGCGTTGAAATTGAGTGGAGGGTTAACAAATAATCAAGAACCTAATGATTCAAAATCTTAATTTTGCATGTTATTTTTTTGCGTAAATAATAGCTGTCCTACCAATACCAATTTCTGCAAGTTTTTGATAAATTTTTCTTTTTAATTGTCCTTCCTTTCTTTTTTCAAAGTTTTTTTCGAATTGAATTCTTTCCAAATGTATTTTCTTCCCAATTTTGGGATTTTTGATATAATCCTGTCCCATTAAGAGAAATATTTCGAGAGGAAAAGTAGCCTCTTTTATAATTATTTTAAATCCAATACGCTTTAACAAATCAGAAATACTTGAGAAATTAAAATAATTAAGATGTTGAATGTTGCCTGAAGTTTTTGACCAAGAATAAAATGTAATCCACCATTCCTTTTTCTTAAGTGCTTTTTGGGCTAATTTTTGTAAAGGATTAAAGTCGTTAGGAACTTCAACCACAATCACTCCACCTCTTTTTAGAAGTGAATATGCTTTTTCAATTACACCTATGGGGTCGTTTACATGTTCTAACACATCAAAAGTGTGTATTGCATCAAATTTTCCAATTTCATT